>NZ_JAGYGI010000003.1:0-288659 GCF_019947365.1 Pseudomonas sp. GL-R-26
CACCGGCTTGTTCCAAGGCCTGTTCGACCAGCGATGGATCAAGCAACGAGTCCAATCCCTCGAGGGAATTGGGAGTCGAGACGAAGTTGTGGGTCAGTTCCAGTGCCCGAGCCAGACGCATAAAAAAATCCGATGCCTATTCAGGCATCGGATTTTGATTTCTTGCGGCCAAAGGTCAAGCAATGAGGCTTAACTGATCGGCATTAGCCTTCGGGCCGTTTTTTATGTCTGGCACAACCTCACCAACAACACAGAACCCTGTAGGAGTGAGCCTGCTCGCGATTGCGGTGGGTCAGGTAACATCTCTTTTGAACGTGAAATTGCTATCGCGAGCAGGCTCACTCCTATAGAGGTTCGAGTGATGATTTAGAGCCGATCCAACACCTCGCCGCTGCGCTTGAACCACCCGATCAGATAATCCGCCAGCACCTGCGTGCGCTTGGGCAAACCGCCCTGATACGGATGCACCAGATACATCGGCATGCTGCGGGTCTGATAATCGCGCAGGAGCCATCGCAATCGCCCGTCCGCCAACTCCGTTGGCAAACAGTAGGACGGCAGGCGTGCAATACCGGCGCCGACCAGCGCGGCTTTCTTCAACAGGTTGTAGTGGTTGCTGGCGAACGGCCCCGACACCCGCACCCGCAACAACTCATGTTGCTGGTGATACAGCCATTCTTCGCGGCCACTGTAATGACTGTTGAGCAGGCAGCGATGCTCGGCCAACGCCTGGGGAGTTTGCGGTTCACCGTATTGCTCCAGGTAAGCCGGGCTGGCACAGGTCAGTTCCTGCCACGCCAGTAGTGGACGCGCCACCAGTCGCTGGTCAATGGCCACGTCGGAACGAATCGCCAGATCGAAGCCGTCGCGAGACAGTTCACGGTAGCTGTTGTTGAGCTCCAACTCGATCTGCACCTGGGGATACTTGGCCGAGAACTCCAGCAGCAGGCCATCGAAGAAGGTTTCCCCTAGCGACACCGGCACCGTCATCCGCACCGGGCCGGCCATGTCGTCTTTCAGGCGCGCCAGGGCCTGGCGTGCCCGTTCGACTTGCACCACCAGCGCCTGGGCCTGCGGCAACAACGCAGCGCCAGCGGCGGTCAGGCTCAAGCGGCGGGTGGTACGTTGCAACAACACCACGGAAAACTGCGCTTCCAACTGGCTGATGCGCTTGGACAGCTGGCCTTTGCTGCAACCAAGCTGCTGCGCCGCCAGGGTAAAACTCCCCGCTTCGATCAACACCGCGAACGCGGCCAGATCATCCATCTCGCTCATGGATTGTTTCCATTTGAAAACCAAAGGTTGCCTATTAGTGCGCTTATCTAGAGAAAAAACCACCCTAAACTGATACCTCGTTCAACCCACACGAGGACAAGCTCCCATGAAAATTCTTTTGATCGGCGCAGGCGGCACCATCGGTTCGGCCGTCGACAAGGAACTGTCGCAACGCCACGAAATCATCCGCATCGGTCGCACCAGCGGCGACTTTCAGGTGGACATCAGTGACAGCGCCTCGATTCGCAAACTGTTCGAGCAGACCGGCAAATTCGATGCACTGGTGTGTGCCGCCGGCAACGTGACCTTTGCACCGCTCAACGAGATGACCGAAGAGAGCTTTGCCCTGGGCCTGAAAGACAAGCTCATGGGCCAGGTCAATTTGCTGCTGATTGGCCGCGAGTTCGCCAACGACGGCGCTTCGTTCACCTTCACCACCGGCGTACTCAGCCACGATCCGATATACAGCGGTGCCTCGGCAGCACTGGTCAACGGTGCACTGGACAGCTTCGTCCGGGCCGCCGCCATCGAACTGCCGCGCGGCCTGCGAGTGAATTCGATCAGCCCGAATGTCCTGGTCGAAGCCATGGGTAAATACGCGCCGTACTTCCGTGGCTTCAAGCCGGTTCCTGCGGCGGATGTGGCATTGGCCTACGCCAAAAGCGTGGAAGGCCTGCAAACAGGTCAGACCTTTCACATCTGAAAGTGAAAAATCGCAACCTGCGTCAGCGCCAATACAAAGTGGAGACGATAACGGGTTGTGATGAACGGTCAGGCTGAGTAACGTGGCGGCACCTGTCAGGAGACCCCAAGATGCGTGTTGCCCGTTCCCTAGTCCTCGTTGCCCTGCTTCCGCTGTTCGCCGCTTGCCAGTTGTTCGACGGTGAACGGCAGAGCGCCTCCCATGTCGGCCAGACACGCATGCAAGGCGAGTTGACTGCGGCGGATGGCAAACTGCTGTTCCAGCCGTGCAACCAGACAAACCGCTACGTGGTTAACGACACGGGCGGCACCAGCGTCCTGCAACAGGCCGCAAACCTGGCGGACAAGCAAGGCAAGCTGTTTGCCGACGTGCGCGGGCGGGTTGTGGCTGGCAGCGGTGGTGACGGCCAGCTCGATCTGGAGCAGCTGTACCGCGTCGAGCGCTCGGGCACTGCGTGCGATGATCCGAATTTCAAACTGCTGATCCTGCGCGCCGCCGGCCACACACCGGAGTGGAGCGTGAAAGTCAGCGGCAAAGGCATGGTCCTCGACCGGGCCGGCCAGCCGCCGTTGGCCGTGCCTTACGTCGAGGAGCAACTGGGCGATGGCCGTTTCAACCTCAGCACCGAAGCCAACAACCAGCACATCGAACTGTGGGTTGCACCGCAACGTTGCGTCGACAGCAGCACCGGCAGCATCCAGCACATGAGTGCCGAACTGCGCATCGACGGCCAGGTACAGCGCGGCTGTGGGTATTTCGGCGGATCGCGCGACGACTGATCGTTTAAGCCTCACGGGGCTGCGCCTTTGAGGCTTATAATCGCGGGCTTCAAACGCCCTGGCGCAGTTGTGCGCCCCGCGAACCGGATCCCGCCATGTTACGAATCACCGAACTCAAGTTGCCAATCGACCATCCCGAAGAAGACCTGCGCCCTGCCATCGTGCAGCGCTTAGGGCTTGCCAGCGATGACCTGCTCGATTTCACCTTGTTCAAGCGCAGCTACGATGCGCGCAAAAAGTCCTCCGAACTGTGCTTCATCTACACCATCGACCTTGAAGTTCGCGATGAGGCGGCGGTGCTGCACAAGTTCGCCGATGACCGTAACGTCAGCGTGGCGCCAGATGTCAGCTACAAAGAGGTTGGCCAGGCGCCGGTCGATTTGAGTGCGCGGCCGATCGTCGTCGGCTTCGGTCCGTGCGGGATTTTCGCCGGGCTGCTGCTGGCGCAAATGGGCTTCAAGCCGATCATCCTCGAACGCGGCACCGAAGTACGCCAGCGCACCAAGGACACTTGGGGCCTGTGGCGCAAAAGCGTGCTCAACCCGGAATCCAACGTGCAGTTCGGCGAGGGCGGCGCGGGGACATTCTCCGACGGCAAGCTCTACAGCCAGATCAAGGACCCGAAATTCCTCGGTCGTAAAGTCCTGCACGAATTCGTCAAGGCCGGTGCCCCGGAAGAAATCCTCTACGTCAGCAAGCCGCACATCGGTACGTTCCGTCTGACCGGCGTTGTGGAAAACATGCGTGAGCAGATTCGCGCCCTGGGCGGTGAAGTGCGCTTCCAGCAGCGTGTCACCGACGTGCTGATCGAAGACGGTCAACTGGTCGGCGTCGAGCTCAATGGCGGTGAGCAGATCCACTCCAGACACGTGATCCTGGCCCTCGGCCACAGCGCCCGCGACACCTTCCGCATGCTCCACGGCCGTGGCGTGTTCATGGAAGCCAAGCCGTTCTCGGTGGGTTTCCGCATCGAACACCCGCAGTCGCTGATCGACCGTGCGCGCCTGGGCAAGTACGCCGGCCACCCGAAACTGGGCGCCGCCGACTACAAACTGGTGCACCACGCCAAGAACGGCCGTTCGGTCTACAGCTTCTGCATGTGCCCGGGCGGCACCGTGGTGGCGGCGACGTCCGAGCCGAACCGCGTGGTCACCAACGGCATGAGCCAGTACTCGCGTAACGAGCGCAATGCCAACTCCGGTATCGTCGTCGGCATCACCCCGGAAGTCGATTATCCGGGCGGCCCGCTGGCAGGTATCGAGTTGCAGGAACGCCTGGAGTCCCACGCCTTCGTGCTGGGCGGCAGCAACTACGAAGCCCCGGCGCAGTTGGTCGGCGATTTTATCGCGGGCAAACCGTCCACCGAACTGGGCAGCGTCGAGCCGTCCTACAAGCCGGGCGTAGCCCTGGGTGATCTGGCGCTGGCGCTGCCGGCGTTCGCCATCGAAGCAATTCGCGAAGCCTTGCCGGCATTCGAGAAGCAAATTCGTGGTTACTCGCTGCACGACGCCGTGTTGACCGGGATCGAGACCCGCACCTCGTCGCCGCTGCGCATTACCCGTAACGAGTCGCTGCAGAGCCTGAACGTGAAGGGCCTGTTCCCGGCCGGTGAAGGTGCCGGATATGCGGGTGGGATTCTGTCGGCGGGTGTTGACGGGATTCGGATTGCAGAAGCTGTGGCTCGGGATATCCTTGGCCTGGAAGCCTGATACGCGATACCGGAAACAATGCAAGAACCTGTGGGAGCGAGCTTGCTCGCGATAGCGGTAGATCAATCAACATAAGTGTTGAATGTGACGCCGCCATCGCGAGCAAGCTCGCTCCCACATTGGTATTCAGCGCCTTAGATATTGGCGCGCAGCACGCTCGCCGGCAACGGCTCACCCCGCTCCACCGTCGCCGCCACCGCAGCCATCAACCCGCTCAACTCATACCCCTGAGTCTTGAGCCAGTCCTGATCGTAATAGGTCGTAGCATAGCGCTCGCCGCTGTCACACAGAATCGCCACCATCGACCCCGTCTCCCCCGCCGCCTTCATGTGCTGGGCAGCCATCAGTGCGCCAATCAGGTTGGTACCGCTCGACCCGCCCACATGCCGTCCCAGACGCTCCGCCAGATAGTGCATGGCCGCCAGTGACAAGGCATCCGGCACCTTGACCATCGCGTCGATCACCTTGGGCAGAAACGACGCTTCCACGCGCGGCCGGCCGATGCCTTCGATACGCGAGCCGTGGTCCAGTCGCAGGCTGGCATCGCCGGTTTGGTAGTAATCGAAGAACACCGAACGCTCGGCATCGGCACACAGCACGCGGGTGCCATGCTGGCGATAACGCACGTATCGGCCCAGGGTGGCCGTGGTGCCGCCGGTACCGGGGCTGGAAATCAGCCAGCTCGGTTCGGGATGCTGCTCGAAACGCATCTGCTGAAAGATCGACTCGGCAATGTTGTTGTTCGCTCGCCAGTCGGTGGCGCGCTCGGCGTAGGTGAACTGGTCGATGAAGTGTCCATCGTGTTCACGAGCCAGGCGCTCGGACTCGGCGTAGATCTGGGTCGGATCGTCCACCAGGTGGCTTCGGCCACCGTAGAAGGCGATCTGCGCAATCTTCTCCTTGGACGTGGTCGCCGGCATCACCGCAATGAACGGCAAGCCCAGCATGCGAGCGAAGTACGCTTCGGAAATCGCCGTGGAACCGCTGGAAGCTTCAATGACCGGCGCACCGGGTTTGAGCCAGCCATTACACAGCGCATACAGGAACAGCGAACGGGCCAAGCGATGCTTGAGGCTACCCGTGGGGTGGCTGGATTCATCCTTGAAGTACAACTCGATGCCCGGAAAACCCGGCAGCGGCAAGGGGATCAAGTGGGTGTCGGCGCTGCGCTGGAAATCGGCTTCGATGATCCGGATCGCTTCGCGGGACCACTGTCGGTTGTCGCTCATGATGGTTTTCTCGTTGTATCGGGCAGGAGTCGGCCTTTTAACAAGGCTCATCCGACAAGCTTAGGAAAAAACCTGCGTCCAGCACAGGTACAGATGAAATCCAATACGCCCGGCAACTGCTAGGCTCTGGTCGGTGCTGAGGGATCAGTCTGTAACGACATATAACAAAAAAGAATATAACTTTTGTTTTAACAACTAACAGTACTTGTTAGGGTGTAACACCTTTTGAACTCACAGATGGAGAGCGACCTTGCCTCTGCGTAGCACTTTCACGCGTTTCTTTCAGTTGGAAGCTGCCAGCGGTCTGTTACTGATCGCCGCTGCCGTTCTGGCTCTGATTATCAACAACTCGCCGCTATCGTGGCTGTACAACGGCCTGCTGGACACCCCCGTGGTGGCCCAGATCGGCGCGCTGAAAATCGCCAAACCGGCGTTGCTATGGATCAACGACGGCCTGATGGCACTGTTTTTCCTGCTGATCGGTCTGGAAGTGAAGCGCGAAGTCCTCGACGGCCAGTTGTCCAATCCGTCGCAAATCGTCCTGCCCGGTGCCGCCGCCATTGGTGGCATGGTGGTGCCGGCGCTGATCTACTGGTACCTCAATCGCGACACGCCAGCCGCCCTGAACGGCTGGGCAATTCCGACCGCCACCGACATCGCCTTCGCCCTTGGCGTGCTGGCGCTGCTGGGCAAGCGGGTTCCGGTGTCGCTGAAACTGTTCCTGATGACCCTGGCTATCATCGACGACCTCGGCGCGATCATCATCATTGCGATCTTCTATTCCGGCGCGCTGTCGACCCTGTCCCTGGCGCTGGCCGCGACCTGCATTGCGGCGCTGATCGGGATGAACCGGCTCGGCGTGGTCAAGCTCGGACCGTACATGATCATTGGCTTGATCCTCTGGGTCTGCGTGCTCAAGAGCGGTGTCCACGCCACCCTGGCCGGCGTGACCCTGGCTTTCTGCATTCCGCTGCGCACGAAAAATGCCGAGCCTTCGCCATTGCTGGCCCTGGAACACGCCCTGCATCCGTGGGTGGCCTATGGCATCCTGCCGCTGTTCGCTTTTGCCAATGCCGGCCTGTCCCTGAGCGGTGTCACCGTCGAAAGCTTCACTCACCACGTTCCCATGGGCATCGCCATCGGGCTGCTGCTGGGCAAGACCGTCGGCGTCTTCGGCCTGACCTGGCTGGCCGTGAAAACCGGTATCGCCACCCTGCCCCAAGGCGCCAATTGGGGCCAGATACTGGGCGTGGCAATTCTCTGCGGCATTGGTTTCACGATGAGTCTGTTTGTCGGCTCGCTGGCCTTCGAGCCGGGCGTGAGTGATTTCGCCGGGATGGACCGCATGGGGATCTTGACCGGTTCGATTCTGGCGGCGCTGATCGGTTATGTAGTGACGGCGATGGCGAGCCGCAAGAACACCACACTGGCCTCCTGATAAACCGCGATAACGCCTGGCGCCAATCAAGACTCGCCTGAGCTGAACAACAAAAAACCCGATCAGTCGCCTGATCGGGTTTTTTGTTTATCCGGTGTTTGCGCTTAGTGCGAAACGCGGCTGGTGCCATTCACACTTGCGATGCGCACACGCTCGCCAACACGGAACACTTCGTTCGGCTGAACTTCCTGAACGTAGGCGCGCATGCTGCCATCGTCTTCGCGCACGGTGATTTCCACGCCCTGGGTGCGGGTCAGGCCTTCTTCAGCGGCCGAACCGAGCAGACCGCCGGCCACAGCACCGATGACGGCAGCAACGACGCTGCCTTTGCCGCCACCAATGGAGCTGCCGCCAACGCCGCCGACCACTGCGCCTGCAGCGCCGCCGATCGGGGTTTTGGTGCCTTCGATTTTCACCGGACGCAATGCTTCGATGGTGCCCATGCGAACGGTCTGCAC
This sequence comes from Pseudomonas sp. GL-R-26, assembly GCF_019947365.1. NCBI lineage: Bacteria > Pseudomonadati > Pseudomonadota > Gammaproteobacteria > Pseudomonadales > Pseudomonadaceae > Pseudomonas > Pseudomonas sp. GL-R-26. The sequence goes on from NZ_JAGYGI010000003.1 coordinate 7,592, forward strand.
ACGACGCGCCTCGTCACGGGAATAGGAGTCACCGGTCAGGCTCGATTGGCAACCAGTGAGCAACATCGCCATCGTGGAAAAGGAAGCAACCAGCAGAACAGACTTACGCATAGCATCAACTCCAAAGAAACAGTTGTTCATTAAACTCCGCAGCTTGACGCCTGTCACGGCATCGCCCGGGTAAAATTGGTTTGATTCAGGCTCCGTTAAGGCGCCTCCACGAACTCACACAGTAGCGGCAAATTCGCAAAGCTGCCCCACTGGCCAAGGATTTCAATGGACTACTTTATCATCGTCGTCACGACTGTTGCCGGTTTGTACTTCCATTGGTGGCTGTACGTGCGGATCAAACGCTGGATGGACCGCGACCTGGCGCTAGCGCTGGCGGGCAAGGACGAGCAGAAAAAAGCCTTCATGCTCGAACGATTGGCGAGTGCTCAGGCGCAGAAGATCAAGCGTCGAGACCTGCCGAAGTGGCTGGAGGCCGCTGCGGCAGGCTATCCCGATCGGTAGACTGCTCAGGGTGCCAGACGTTCAAGCATCCAGTCGGCGCCCTGCTGGCGGTAATTGAGGCGGTCGTGCAGGCGGCTTGGGCGACCCTGCCAGAATTCGATGCGCTCCGGCAGCAGGCGATAACCGCCCCAGTGTTCCGGGCAATGCGGCTGGGTGTCGCTGAAACGTTGCTCGGTGTCCTTGAGCAGCGCTTCGAGTTCGCCACGATCGGCGATCACCCGGCTCTGCGGCGATGCCCAGGCCCCCAGGCGACTGCCCAGCGGACGGACCTGATAATAAGCGTCGGACTCTTCAGGCGTCACCTTCACCACCCGCCCTTCGATGCGCACCTGGCGCTCCAGCGCCGGCCAGAAAAACGTCATGGCCGCGAACGGATTCGCAGTCAGTTGCTGGCCCTTGGCGCTTTCGTAGTTGGTAAAAAAGGTGAAACCCTGCTCGTCCAGGCCCTTGAGCAACAGAATGCGACAGTGCGGTCGACCGTCCTGGTCGACGGTGGCCAGGGTCATGGCGTTGGCTTCCACCGGCGCCTGTTCGGTTTTCACCGCGTCGGCGAACCACTGGTGGAACAGCGCAAACGGCTCGGCCGGCGCTTGTGCCTCGGTCAGGCCATCACGGGTGTAGTCACGACGCATATCAGCCAGGCCCTGGGTCATGGCGCATTCCTTTTGGTTAACGAATCACTGCTTTGCAGTATCAGTGGCGGCGACTTTCTTGTCAGCCGTGGAGGCTTTGGCTGGCGTGGTTTTCTTCGCTGGCGTTGCAGTTTTCGCAGGTGCTTTCTTGGCCGGCGCTTTTTTCGCGGGGGCTTTTTTCGTCGCTGGAACCGCAGCCTTTTTAGTCGCAGGGGCCGGTGTCACAGGCTTGGCGACCGGCTTGGCGTCCGCGGCAGCAACCATGGTCACAGGTGCCGGAGCCGGCATATTGTACTTGCTCAGCAGCGCGACCATGGTGTTTTGCGGGGTCACCAGCAGTTCCACGCGGCGGTTCAACGCACGGCCTTGCACGCTGTCATTGGCGGCACGCGGCGCATCACCGCCCAGGCCACGCAGCATCAAGCGATCACGCTGCAAACCACTGAGACGGAAAATCGCCGCAACGGCCTGGGCACGCTCCTGGCTCAGCTTGACGTTGGCAGGCGCAGCGCCGGACGTATCGCTGTGGCCAAGGATCAACACAGCGGTCTTTGGATCGGCTTCAAGGATCTTGGCAACGCGGGTGAACGGACCGAGCGTGACCGGCAGCAGCATGGCCGGACGATCCGGGTTGAACGAGCCTTCGACCGGCGCCGTCACCACCAGCACGTTTTCGCGACGCTCGAGCTGCATGTTGCTGCCCTTGACCGCCTCGCGCAGACGCGGTTCGTAGTCGTCAAGCCAGGCTTGGGTGACTTTCGGGTCTGGCATCGGCACAGCCTTGGCGGTGCTCTGCTCACGACCGCCGAACGGCCACCACCACTTGTTGCCGCTATCGGTTTCGGCCTTGGCCACCGCAACGGGTTTGACTACGGGTTTCACCTCCGGCTTGGCCACGGGCTTGCCGGCGCTGTCGTCGGAACCGAACGGCCAGTACCAGTGGCTGGCGCTTTCAGTCTTGGCGACAGGTGCCGTCACGTCTTTCTGTGGAGTCTGTGCGCAACCGGTAATAGCGAAGCACAGGGCCAAAGCGAGGGTTTTATTGGATGACATTGGATATCCACAAAAATGAAGTCAAAAAATCAGGCCACATTGGCCGGTAGAAGCAGACAGTTTGAAACTGGAATGGCTATCGGGTTCCAGCCCTGGCACCCGATAGTCGTTTTTACAGACAAGTGGCCAGAACCCGCACCAGCTTTTGCGCGCGCGGGTCCATCAAGACGTACGGCCCCAGGGTATTTGTCACAAATCCAAAAGCCACATCGTGCTCCGGGTCGGCAAAACCGATGGAACCGCCGGCACCCGGATGACCAAACGCCCGCGGACCAAGGCCGAAGGTAGCATTGGCAACGTCCGGTTGATCGAGCATGCAGCCCAGGCCGAAACGGGTCCGGGTCAGTAAAGTCTTGTCCTCGCCGAGGCTGTGCTCGCGGGTCAATTCATCGAGCATTTCGCTTTCCAGCAGGCTGCCGTCCAGCAGGCCGGCGTAGAAGCCGGCCAGGCTGCGGGCGTTGCCATGACCATTGGCGGCTGGCTGTTGCATGCGTCGCCACTCGGGTTTGTTGGTGCTGGTCATGATCGACGGTGGGTTAGTGAACGCCCGGGTCGTCATGGCCGTTGGCTCACGCATGGTCACTTGCAGCAGGCGCTGAGCGGCGGCATCGCCGACATTGCCCTTGCCCCGCGCAATGTGGGCCACGCGATAGAACTCTTCGTCGGCCAGGCCGACATGGAAGTCCAGGCCCAGCGGCTTGGCGACCCGCGCAACGATGGATTCACCCGGCCCGCGACCGTCGGCACGGCGCAGCAATTCGCCGATCAGCCAGCCATAGGTGATCGCCGCATAACCGTGGCCTTCGCCCGGCGTCCACCATGGCGCTTCGGCGGCCAGGGCGTCGACCATGGTTTGCCAGTCGTAAAGGGCTTCGGGGGCCAGCAACTCGCGCAATGCCGGAAGCCCGGCCTGATGGCAGAGCAGTTGACGCAGGGTGACGGACTCTTTGCCGGCAGCGGCAAATTCGGGCCAGTAGCGCGCAACCGGGGCATCCAGTTGCAGCTTGCCTTCGGCCACCAGTTGCAGCGCGGTGACGGCGGCAAAGGTCTTGGTGCAGGAGAACAGGTTGGCGATGGTGTCGCTGTGCCAGGCCTCGGCCCCGTCCTTGTCCGCAGTGCCGGCCCACAGATCGACGACGGTTTCGCCGCCGACCTGGATGCATAACGCTGCGCCACGCTCCTGGGGATCGTCGAACAGCGCCGCGAACGCCTCTCGCACCGCTTCGAACTTAAGCTCGTAATGACCCTGAATCTGCACCCGCAACTCCCCGGATTAACGCTCTACAAAGTGGTCGGCATTGTTCCAGCCCTTGAGGGTTTTGGGAACAGGGTTGGGCCGGATGGTTGTCTTGCCACCAAGCTTTTGTGGCGAGGGATTAATGGCCTTTGCCAGAATGCCCGCCAGCGCCCTTCCCCGGCCCCTTGCCGGCTTCGGCCTTGCGGCCGCCCTCGGCGTCGTGGCTGGCTTTGTCGGCGGCGGCCGCAGCCTTCTCGGCCTCTTTGCCCAATTGCTCGACTGTCGCCAGGTTGCTCTTGCGCACGCTGTCGACAAATCCCTGGAACGGCAGATCAGTGATGCCCACCAACCCGAAGTGGCCGTTTTCACCGTCAAGCAGGCGCCCGGTGACCGGTTGATCGAGATACTGGAACCAATGCACGCCGACAATCGACGGCTCGCTCAATGCCTGCTTGAGGAAGTTGGCGTACGCCGGACCGCGGTCTTCCTCCTTGGCCAATGGCGTGACGCCCCCCCAGAACGGGCCACGATCAGACGAACCGAAATTGAACTCGGTGATCAGCACCGGTTTGTCGAGACTGCGCAGCTTGGTGAAGTCGTAACCATCCTGGGGTTGCAGGGTGTACATGTTGAAGCTCAACACATCGCAATACTGGGCGCAGGACTCCACCGCTTCCGGCGTGCTGATCGCGAAACGGCCACCGAGCAGCAACTGGTTCGGCGCGTGCCACTTGAGTGAGTCGGAGATGGTCTTGAAGTAAGTGTCGGCAAAGACCTTCTGGAAGTATTTGAAGTCGGCTTCGATTTCCGGGTGCTCGGCGCTCGGGAGCGGTGGCTCGAACCCTGGATCTTCCATCAGCTCCCAGGCTGGCAGATCAATGCCCCAGGCCTTCGACAGGCCGGCCTGATTGCGGTACTTGTCACGCAGTTGCTTGAGAAATGCGCGCTTGGCCGGCACGTCAGTGGTCATTTTCAAGGTGCCGTAGGCCAGCGCATAACGGGCTTTCGGGTCGTCGCCGGGACCGGCCCAGGCCAGTTCGTTGTCTGCGTAGTAACCGATCAGCCACGGATCGTCACGATGGTCGCGGGCAGCAATCGCCACTGCACGCTCGGTGGCCATGGCGAAACGCGGGTCGAACGGGTCGGGCATGCCGCCCCACCAGTCGGTGCCGGTGCTGATGCTGGCGTAGTCACCGACGATCGACAGCGGCAAGGTGTAGGGCAAGCGATCAGCGTCGCCCAGTACGGGTGCGCTCCAGTTGCCGATAGTGTTGAAACCCCAGGCCTGCAAGCGATCAAGGGTGTGACTGGCCCAGCGCTGTTCGTCGAACAGCGCCTTGCACAGTTCGGCAGGTTTTTGCTCAGCGGCTTGCGCTACCGTCGCTTCAATCGCATCCGCCTTGGTATCGCCACCCTTCACGCACGGATCGCCATACAAACGCTGCAGGTTGGCACCGTAGAAGTCGTACCAGCGCCCGGCATTGTAGCCACGCCCTTGATCGGCACCGTTGCCGCCACGGTTGTCACCTTCGCCGTAGTGGCTGGCGAGTGCGTCATCTGCTTTGGGCAGGGATTCGAACATCCACTCGCGACCGGCAACGTAGGTCGGGTTGACGTCTGCAGCGACGGTGTTAACCCCGAGCGAATAAAACGGATGGCCTTGCGGCGTCACCAGATACCAGCGTCCGTCACGTTTCTCGGTGCGGAAAAAGCCACTGGCCTTGAATGACGGGCCTTTGGTCAAACCACCGAACTTGTCCAGGGAGGACTTTTCGCGCTCGACCAGCCAGGTTTTCAGTTGCTGCTGCTCCTTGCTCGCGGCACTTTTCAGTTGTTCGTCGCTGCTGATTTTTTCCGGCCATTTGGCCCGGCTCGACTGGCCGTAAGCATCCACCAACCCGCCATACACGGCCTGGGTGACCGACTCGCCGTCCTGCACACCAAAGCGTTCCAGCAAGATGCTTTGCGCGGCTTTGGGCTGGTCCATCGACAAGCTCACCGACACCACCTGGCTGCGATCCAGTTCGCCGGCGCTACTGGCCAACAACACACGCTGGCCCTCGACGGTCATCGGCATCGGTGGACCAGCCTTCATGCCCTGGCTCAGCGGTGATGTCGCTTGCAAAGGCACCAACAGGGTTTGCGCAGGCCCCGCCGGCAAATCAACGCGGCTGACCAGTGTCTTGCCATCGTTGCTCTGGATAGTCACATACAGGGTCAAGGCCCAGTTCATCGCGCTCTGGATCCGCAGGCTCATGACGCCCGACTGCGACCAGTCCCAGGCGCCTGTTTGCGGGGTCAGGCGCAAAGTCGGCCGGGCGACCGGGTTGAACGTCACCCGGCGCAGCACTTCGCCCTCGGGGGTTTGCTCGGCGTTGGATTGCGGCAGGCTGGCGTCCTGAGTCACCACCTGGACCACGTCAGCGGGGCGCACAAAGTTGAACAGCGTCTGCTGGCTGGCGGGGGCGGCCAATAGCGGTGTTGCGAACATCAGGGCAAAAACAGCAGGCAACGAACGGCAAATCATGAGAACGAAATTCTCCCTAACGACCTTCAATGGGCCAGTGGAAAAGCGATGGCAGAGAGATAGACAACGCGGCGGGCAAAACTGCCCACCGGTGCTTCAGGAAATTTCTCGACGGAACGGCGGCAACGCATTGAGGATGGCTTTGCCATAGCGCTGAGTCACCAGGCGCCGGTCGAGCAAGGTGATGGTGCCGCGGTCTTCTTCGGTGCGCAGCAAGCGGCCGCAGGCCTGGACCAGCTTCAGCGAGGCGTCCGGCACGGAGATTTCCATGAACGGATTGCCGCCACGGGCTTCGATCCACTCGGCCAGTGCGGCCTCGACCGGATCATCGGGTACCGAAAACGGAATCTTCGCGATCACTACGTGCTCGCAATAGGCACCGGGCAAGTCGACCCCTTCGGCGAAGCTCGCCAGGCCGAACAACACGCTGGAATCCCCGCCATCGACCCGCGCCTTGTGCTTGTTCAGGGTTTCCTGTTTCGACAGGTTGCCCTGGATGAACACTTGCTTGCGCCAGTCGCGGTCCAGGCCGTCGAACACGTCCTGCATCTGTTTACGCGAGGAAAACAGCACCAGCGTGCCCCGCGAGCCTTCGACCAACTCCGGCAGATCACGAATGATCGCGGCGGTATGCGCAGCTGCATCACGGGGATCGGCGTTCAGGTTCGGCACCCGCAGCACACCGGCGTCCGCATGATGGAACGGGCTTGGCACTACTGCCGTCACGGCCTTTTTCGGCAGACCGGCGCGCATGCGGAAGCGGTCGAAAGTGCCGAGGGCCGTCAAGGTCGCTGACGTCACCAGGCAGCCATACGCCACGTTCCACAGGTTGCGGCGAAGCATTTCCGCCGCGAGGATGGGGCTTGCATTGACCTCGATATCGAACAGCGAACCGCTTTCGGCCAGGGTCAGCCAGCGCGCCATCGGCGGGTTGTCTTCCGGGTCTTCGACGGTGAAGGCGGTCCACAGCTCCCAGTTGCCGGAAGAACGCGACAACAGACTGCCGAACAGCGGATACCACTCTTCGGCCTGGTTGCTGGCGATGCCGATGTTGACCTCGCCGTCCATGCCTTCCTTGAGCAACTCGGTCAGGCGGGTGAACAAATCGGTCAGGCGGGCGAAGCCTTTCTTCAGTTCGATGCCCATTTCACGCATGTGCTCGGGAATCACCCCGCCGACGAAACGGTGACGCGGGCGCTCGCGGCCTTCGACGTCTTCGCCGGGTTTGAAATCGGCAATCTGCTCGCAGGCGGTGAACATGAACTGCTGCTGGGTCTTGATCTCCCGCGCCAGCTCCGGCACCTGTTCGATCAACTTGCCCAGGTCCCCCGGCAGCGGGTGCTGGGCCAGAAGCTTGGTGAGGTTCTTGGCGGTGGTTTCCAGCCAGTCGGCAGTGGAGCGCAGGCGCGTGTAATGGGCGAAGTGGCCGATGGCCTTGTCCGGCAGGTGATGGCCTTCGTCGAACACGTAGATGGTGTCGCGCGGGTCCGGCAGCACGGCGCCGCCGCCCAGGGCCAGGTCGGCCAGCACCATGTCGTGGTTGGTGACGATCACGTCGACCTTGCCCATGCCTTCGCGGGCCTTGTAGAAGGCGCACTGGCCGAAGTTCGGGCAATGACGGTTGGTGCACTGGCTGTGGTCGGTGGTCAGGCGCGCCCAGTCGGCGTCTTCCAGGGCGGTAGACCAACTGTCGCGGTCGCCGTCCCACTTATTGCCGGCGAGCTTCTCGATCATGCTGGTGAACAGCTTCTGACTGGCCTCATCGACCTCGATCTTGAAACCTTCTTCTTCGAACAACTGCGCCGTGGCGGTTTGCGCGTGACCTTCCTGGAGCAACATGTCGAGCTTGGAAAGGCACATGTAGCGCCCGCGTCCCTTGGCCAGTGCAAAGCTGAAATTCAGCCCGCTGTTGCGCATCAGGTCAGGCAAGTCCTTGTAGACGATCTGCTCCTGCAGGGCCACGGTGGCCGTGGCGATCACCAGGCGTTTGCCCGCGGCCTTCGCCGTGGGAATCGCTGCCAGACTGTAGGCCACGGTCTTGCCGGTACCGGTGCCGGCCTCCACCGCGACAATCGCGGGGTCGCCACTGCGCCGGCCTTCGTCGTCGGTGTCGATATCACCCAGGACCTTGGCGACTTCGGCGATCATCAGGCGTTGGCCGTAGCGCGGCTTGAGGCTCTTGGCTTCGAGAAAACGCGAGTAGGCGCCCTGGATCGTGGTTTTGAGTTCAGTGCTGATCATGGATTGTCGGGCGCAAAAAACGCTGGATAAATTTTCAGTAGTTTGAGAGGGCGTTCTCAGTTAGTTTCCACGCCGAAAACTAACTGAGAACGCCCCCTGAATCGGCCGCTATCATACCCCGCTAATGAATCCCGCGCAGAACGGAGTAACCCAATGACACCTTTTAGCCTCATTTATAGCCTGCATGTACTGGCGGCCCTGGTCTGGGTCGGCGGCATGTTTTTCGCCTGGATGGTCCTGCGCCCCGCCGCGATCAAGGCACTTGAAGGCCCTGCCCGGCTGAAGCTGTGGGTAGAGGTGTTTCAAGGTTTTTTCCGCTGGGTCTGGGTGGCGGTGGTGCTGTTGCCAGTCAGCGGCGTGGGCATGCTGCATATGCATTTCAATGGTTTTGAAGCCGCGCCGCGTTATGTGCAGGTGATGATGGGCCTGTATGTGGTGATGACCGCGCTGTTTATCCGCATTCAGGCGCTGATGCTGCCGGAACTGCGCACCGCCGTGGCAGAACAGGATTGGCCAGCCGGTGCAGCGATACTGGGGCGGATTCGTCGGTTGGTGGGGATCAATCTGTTGGTGGGGTTGGCTTTGGTGGCGATTGCTGCGGCTCGGCCGATGTTTTGAATCTGCCGAGCTTTTGTGGCGAGGGGGCTTGTCGGAACGCCGCATCGCCCCGTTGGGTTGCGAAGCGGCCCCAATTCCGGCAATCGCAATACTGCTGAAGGTTAGCGGTGTCTGGTTTTACGACTGCTTCGCAGCCGAACGGGGGCGAGCCCCCTCGCCACAGGGCTCTCGGTGTTGCTTACAACCGCTGCACGGTCACCAAACCCGCCGCGCCTTCCGGCCCAGGCTGACCATCAACCCCGGGTTTACCGCTCTTGCCGCCATCGGCCTTGTAGATCAGGCAGCCCTTGGCCTTGCCACCCGCACCCGGTTTGCCGCCAGGGCCGGCCAGGCCACCGGCACCGCCGGCTACCTGAACCTTGATCCGGTCTGCCGGGAAGTCGTGCGGTACTGCCAGCTTGACCAGCGCCCCCGGTGCTCCCGGCTGGCCATTGCTACCATCACTGCCATCGGCACCGCGCCCCGCCTGACCCCAGGTGCAGCCCGGTTCCTGGCCGTTGCCCCCATCAAGTCCAACGAACCCCGGTGCGCCCGCACCACCGCGAGCATCAACGATCAATTGCGCTGCGTTCAGTGCCTTGATCTGCAAATCAAGGTTGCGCCCGGATCGAGCGGCCTTCTGGTAAGTCCCGGGGGCGCCACGGGAGGTGATCTGGCTGCCTTCGGACAAATCAGCGCGACGGACCTTCAGGGCCAGCGCCTGTTCTCCCGGCACGATGGCAATGCGCGCTTCACGCCCCAGATGCAATTCACCCACGGTGACTTCCGTGACGTTTGAAGGAATCAGCAAGGTGCCGTAATCGGCCACTTCCAGGCGTTCCAGTTGCAGGGCGCTGGCGGTGTTGGGCAAGCGCATCAGCGAGTTGGTTTCGACACTCACCACCTGAGCGCTGGCCAATGGGCTGATGAGTGCGGCGAGCAGACAGAGTTTACGCATGGGAAGCCTTCGAAGCGGTGGGGGCTGGAATGGTTTGCAGATGGAATACGCCAAAAATGACGATCTTCAGGCGGTCAAGCCAGGGATGTGCGCGACCTCGAAGGCTGCGATAGCACAGCAACGCTTCCAGAAGATGGATGACTCCCAACAGGCCACCGGCCAGGTTGACCAACGGGTGCAGCGGAAAGACAAACGGTGTAAGCAGATTGACCAGCACTACCGCCCAGAACAGCAAGGTCAGTAACCGCCCCAGTCCCCATATGACTTTCATACGCGCCCCCGATGAGAATTATTGTTTGCGCGCACAGTAACGGCTTCCACGCGGGATAAGCCAGAGGGCAACGGAAAAATCTTCATGAAGGCCGCCAAACGGCCGTCGCAGCGATCACACCCGTCGCCCGACGGCTCTATCTCTTGGCTCAGCGGTTTATATGCAGCTCCACGCGACGGTTTTTCGCACGGCCCTCTTCTGTTTCGTTGTCAGCAATCGGTTGGCTCTTGCCCTTGCCTTCGCTGGTGACTTTGTTCGGCGCCACACCCTGGCTCAACAGGTATTCCGCCACGCTGCTGGCACGCCGCTCCGACAAGGTCTGGTTATAGGCATCCGAACCGACGCTGTCGGTATGGCCGACCACCTTGATGCTGACCACATCGGCATCCTCGAACTTGCTCATCAACGCGTCCAGTTGACTCTTCGCCGTCGGGGTCAGGTCGGATTGATTGAAGACAAACAGTACATCGCTCAGCGTAATGACTTCGGATTGCGCAGGCTCGGCCTGGACGCTGTCCGGGTACTGCGGCGCCGGGCAACCGCGATGGTCGACCGGGGTATTGGCAGGAGTATCAGCGCAACGGTCGCGCCGGTCGAAAACGCCGTCACCGTCTTCGTCGCCATCCTGGGCATAGCAGATCAAGCCGCCGGACAAGACACCCAGTGCAGCCCCACCCGCGGCCCAGGCACCACTCTCGATTGCGCCCAGACCACCACCGACCAGGCCGCCGATGAGGCTGCAAATTGGCCAGGTGCGTTGATTTAGGGGGGCAGTGCCATCACTGTGGGTCGCGCAGCCGGTCAAGAGGCTGCCAAGTAGCAGAACCGGCAAGACGGTCCTTGTGAGAACGATCATATTGAAAGCTCCTGTGTACCGGCCCATACCGGTTACACAGGAGTAAAGACCCGCATCCGCGACTGCACAAGGCGCGGATGCGAGGGGGGCTTAACGCTGGATTTTGATTTCGGTGCGACGGTTCTGAGCACGACCGTCAGCGGTTTTGTTGTCAGCAACCGGTTGGCTTTCACCGGCACCGACAACCGACACGAAGTTGCTGCGAGGTACGCCTTGCTCGATGAGGTATTCAACCACCGAGTGGGCGCGTTTATCCGACAGTTTCTGGTTGTAGGTGTCACTGCCCACGCTGTCGGTATGGCCGGTCACGGTCAGTTGAGCGGTAGGGGCTTCGGCTTTCAAGCGAGTGGCAATCTTGTCGAGTACCTGTTTGTCGGACGAGGTAAGCGTGGCTTTATCAAACTGGAAGTGGACATCGCGAATGACGATGGTTTCTTCCTTGACCACAACCGCCTCTTCGACCACAGGTGCTGGAGGAGGGCAACCGTTGGCATCGACCTGAACGCCTTTTGGCGTGCCTGGGCACTTGTCGCGACTATCCGGCACGCCATCGCCGTCTTCGTCGCCATCACCGTGTACCCAGCAATAAGCCGCTGCCGTACCGCCGACGAGCAGAGCACCATACCCTGCCCATGCCGAGCTTTCGGTCGCACCGAGGCCCGCCCCCACGACACCACCAACCGCCGCACAGGTCGGCCAGTCGGTTTTCTGCAAACCTGCGCAACCAGTCAAGACACTGGTTAACAGAACCAAGGGTAATGCTGTCCGAACTATGCTCATCTAGTTTTCTCCTGTTGGATCGGCTTAGAACCGATTCAGGTAGTAAAGACCCGAGTTTTAAACTCCGCCAGCAATAGGCCATGCTGTTTATTCGCGTATTAACGGCAGGTTGGCGCTTTTGTCGTCAGGGCGCTCTAGGCCCGAACGTTAGGGCAGGCTAGTCTTGGCAGATCTGATTGAGGATCTTCGATGATTGCAGGTATTTCTTTACGCACGCCACAACAGGCACTGGCCGCGTTACTTGACCGATATGCCCCCGCACGCCTGTTGTTGATCGGCGCCAGCGAATTCCCGGCACTGGAGGCTTTCAAGCTCGCTCACCCGGACAGCTGCGTCGCTTTCGCTGCCCCCGGGCCATTGCCCGCCGAGCTGGCTGCCCGCCGTTTCGACCTGGCCCTGGTGGTCGATTGCCTGGAGCATTTGCCCAAGCGCGACGGCCTGAACCTGCTGGGCGGCATCCGCAACCTCAACGCCAGCCGCATCGCAGTGCTGGCGGATCTGCCGGCCTGCGGCTGGCAGGAAACGGACTTTTTCTCCCTGGCTCTGCAAGCCAGCGAACGCTTTCAGCGGGACGAACAGGTCCTGACCCTGTTCACCTATGATCTGCTTGAATACAAACAAGTCCCCGACTGGCTCAATTCGCGCTTCTGGGCCAATCCGGAAAACTTCGGGAAATACTGGTGGTAATGCAATGAGTACATCCATTTGCCCATGCGGCAGCGGCACCCTGCTCGACGCCTGCTGCGGTCACTACCATGAAGGACACCCGGCACCGTGCGCGGAAGCCTTGATGCGCTCGCGCTACAGCGCCTACGTGCTGGGGTTGGTCGACTATCTGGTGGCCACCACCCTGCCCGCCCAACAGGCCGGCCTGGATCGTCAATCGATCAGCGACTGGAGCGCGCAAAGCACGTGGCTTGGCCTTGAGGTGGAAAGCTCCGAAGTGCTGGGTGGCCAGCCTGAACACGCTTTCGTGACCTTCACCGCGCGTTGGCACGACAGCAATGGCGAGCACAGTCATCGAGAGCGTTCGTCATTTGTGCAAAACACCGGTCGCTGGTACTTCATCGACCCGACCGTGCCACTCAAGACTGGACGCAATGACGCCTGCCCGTGCGCGAGCGGGCAGAAGTTCAAGAAGTGTTGTGCAGGGTATTTCAGCAGCTAGGACATGGAGTGACTGTCCACCGCGCAAGAGCGGTCGAAGGCTGCGATCTTTTGGGTCTAGACTGGGCTCAAGGGAGAAACACCACGATGATCATCCGCCGCGGCGCACTCTGTCTGCTCACGTTGTTCCTGACACTGGGACTCGGCGGCTGTGCGTCGTGGTTCGACGACGACTTGCCGGACCCCGAGGTCCATCTGGTGAAGGTCGAGGTGGTCAGCGCCAAACTGCTGGAACAGAAATTCCTCCTGCACTTTCGCATCGACAACCCCAACGACAGCGACCTGACGGTGCGCAGTCTGGAGTATCGCGTTCACCTGGGTGACATACTGCTGGCCGACGGCGAGTACGAACACTGGTTCACCATCAGCCCCATGCACAGCGCTTACTTCAAGGTGCCGATCCGCACCAATCTGTGGTCCAAGGTCCGTGAAATGGCCAAACTGCTGAAAAAAGCCGATCAACCCATCCCCTATCGTCTGGAAGGTGAACTGGAAACCGGTATATTCATCGCCCACTACGTGCACCTGGCGCGCAATGGCGTGATAATCGCCGCCGATTTAATTCCGGAGCAACACCGATGACCCAGCAACCCCATGTCCACGGCCCTGACTGCAACCACGATCATGATCATGACCATCACCACCATGATCACGACCACGGCCATGTCCACGGTCCGAACTGCGGCCACGCTCACCAGGAACCGGTGCGCAATGCCCTGAAAGATGTCGGCCGCAACGATCCGTGCCCGTGCGGCAACGGCAAGAAATTCAAGAAGTGCCACGGCGCTTGATGCTTCGGGCGAAGGCTTGCTTCGCCTGTTGAATCACCACCCCCTCCTGTGGGAGCGAGCCTGCTCGCGATGACGGCAGCACATTCATCATGAGTGTGTCAGTCAGACTGCCATCGTCAGAATGCCGCCCGGAGCAAGCTCGCTCCCACAGGTACTTAGTCGGCTGACAGAATCTGTGCACTGCTGACCACCGTCGCATACTCACCGTGCAAATTCCCCAGCGACATCCCATGCACCTCTTCGGCGCTATGGGCATGGCCGAAAAAATCAGCCTTGTCGAAGGTAAAGCACGCATCCTCGGCCACCCACGTATCAAACCCCAGGTTGCCCGCGGTACGCGCCGTGGATTCCACCGAGTTGTGGGTCGCGACGCCGACGATGACCAACTGCCCGATCCCCGCCTCGCGCAACTGCGCCTCCAGCCCAGTCGAACAAAACGCATCCGGCACCTGCTTCTGGATCAAGCGTTCACCGGCCATTGGCTGAAACCGTTCCTGAAACTCCACCCCCGACTGCTGCGGCCAGAATACCGAGTCCTCCGAGCGGGACAGGTGCTGCACATGGACCACCGGCCGGGCGGTGCGCCGCCAATGGCCGAGCATTTCCAGCATGCGCGCTTCGGCCTCGGGATTATTCCTGCGGCCGAGCCTGGGATGCAGGATGCCTTTTTGTTGATCGATGATGATCAGTGCCGCGTTTGCCTTGAGCTCCATGCCGACTTTTCTCCAGAATTGTTGAGCGTGTCGCACTTCAACATCCCCCATTGCGACTGGCAAGACTGCGATCTTTCCGGTTTATCAGACAAATCCCGAAATAACCTTGTACCCCGCTTGCGCGGCCACCTCCCGCTCACTAACGTAGCGCCTTTATTTCGCGCCGCCTCTACCCCCGCAGGAGCTTTGCCATGGCCTCGCCAGCCCTTACTCATTTTCTACCCCGGTTCGGCGTTGCCGCAGCAGTGGCCGGTGTGTTGAGCCTGACCGGTTGTCAGAACTTCAACGCCCAGGACACCCTCCCGCCGACCTCCGGCGTACAACCACTCAAGGGCCTGGCGCAGAGCGTTTCGGTGCGCCGTAATGCCATGGGCATGCCGTTGATCGAAAGCAACAGCTTCCACGACGCGCTGTTCACCCTCGGTTACGTGCATGCCAGCGACCGCATCACCCAGATGGTCACCCTGCGCCTGCTGGCCCAGGGCCGTTTGGCCGAGATGCACGGTGCCGACCTGCTGGATGCCGACCGCTACATGCGGGCGGTCAACCTGAAGAAAAGTGCTGGCGAGTTGTACAAGGCTTCTTCGCCGCGCCTCAAGCGTTTCTTCGAAGTCTATGCGCGGGGGGTCAACGCCTACCTGTTCCGCTACCGCGACAAACTGCCGGCGGATCTGGCAGCCACCGGCTACAAGCCTGAATACTGGCAGCCGGAAGATTCGGCGCTGATTTTCTGCCTGCTGAACTTCAGCCAGTCGACTAACCTGCCGGAAGAAATTTCCTCGCTGGTGCTGGCCCAGACCGTCACCACCGACAAACTGGCGTGGCTGACGCCGTCGGCTCCCGACGAAAAACTGCCGGCCACCGAAAGCGAAAAACTGCAAGGCCTCAAGCTCAACGGGCAAGTACCGGGGCTGGCCGAACTCAGCAAAGCCACGGGCCAACTGTCTGATCTCAACCTGCTGGGCGCCACCTCGTCGAACAACTGGGCCATCGCCCCGCAACGCAGTCGCAGCGGCAAGAGCCTGCTGGCCAGTGACAGTCACGGCCCGCTGGGCGTGCCTTCGTTGTTCAGCTACGTGCAGATTCGCGCGCCGAAGTATCAGGCTTCCGGCGTGACCATCGCGGGCCTGCCGATGGTGCTTGGCGGTTTCAACGGCAAAGTGGCGTGGAGCATGACGTCCGTGATGGGCGACAACCAGGACCTGTTCCTGGAGAAGATCAAGCGCCAGGGCAACGGGCTCACCTACGAAAACGCCGGGAAGTGGCAGCCGGCGATCGTGCGTAACGAAACCTACTTCGTCAAAGGCCAGCGCTCGATTCGCGAAGCCGTGTACGAAACCCGCCATGGCCCGCTGCTCAACAGCGCCCAAGGCACCACGCTGGCCAATGGTTTCGGCCTGGCCTTGCAGACGCCGAACTTCACCGACGACAAGACCCTGGACGCGTTCTTCGACCTGTCCCGCGCCCAGAGCGTCGAGAAAGCTTCGGATGCCAGCCGCGAAATCCGCGCCATCGCGCTGAACCTGGTGTTCGCCGACGCCAGTCACATCGGCTGGCAGGTCACCGGCCGTTACCCGAACCGCCGCGAAGGCGAAGGTCTGCTGCCCTCGCCGGGCTGGGAAGGTCGTTACGATTGGGACGGTTATGCCGATCCGATGCTGCACCCGTACGACCAGGACCCGGCCCAAGGCTGGCTCGGCACCGCCAACCAGCGGGTCATTCCCCATGGCTACGGCATGCAGTTGTCCAACTCATGGGCGGCACCGGAACGTGGCGAGCGCCTGGCCGAACTGGCTGGTGCAGGCAAACACGACAGCCGCAGCCTGATCGCCATGCAATACGACCAGACCACCACCTTCGCTGCCAAGCTGAAGAAAATGTTCGAGGCGCCGGGCATGGCCCAGCCGCTCAAACAAGCCATGGACGCCTTGGCGCCGGCCGATCGCGCCAAGGCACACGAAGCCTACAGCCGCCTGATGGCGTTCGACGGCAAGCTCAGCCCGACCTCCACCGATGCGGCCATCTACGAGTTGTTCCTGCAGGAAAGCACACGGCAGATCTTCCTCGATGAACTGGGCCCGGAAAGCAGCCCGGCGTGGAAAGCCTTTGTCGCCGACGGCAAGCTGTCCTACGCGGCCCAGGCCGATCACTTGCTCGGGCGTGAAGACAGCCCGTTCTGGGATGACGTGCGCACCGCACAGAAAGAAGACAAACCGGCGATCCTCGCTCGCAGCCTCGCCGCCGCGATCAGCGCAGGCGACAGCCAGTTGGGCGGTGATCACAAAGCCTGGCAGTGGGGCAAACTGCATCGCTATGAATGGAAAAACAGCAGCGGCCAGACCGTACGCGGACCGCTGCCGGCCGGTGGCGATCACACCACACTCAACACCACTGCCTTCGCCTGGGGCCAGGACTTCAACACCACGCTGGCGCCAGCCATGCGCTTTATCGTCGACTTCGGCCAGTCCGAACCGCTGATGGCACAAAACGGCACCGGCCAATCCGGCAACCCGGCCAGCCCGAACTACCTCAACAGCATCGAACCGTGGCTCAAAGGCCAGTACATGAGCCTGCCGATGCAGCCGCAGAACTTCGACAACGCCTATGGCAAGGCGCGGTTGACGCTGACCCCAGGAAAGTAACCCCGCCCTTTACCTGTGGGAGCGAGCCGGCTCCGGGCGGCGTTCCGACGATAGCGATTCAACATTCAAAATAGAGGTTGAATGTTGAATCGCTATCACCATCGCCATTGCGCTGACGCAAGGACAAGTCGTGTCGACGAGGTAAGGAGCCTGGTGACCCGGCTCAGTCAAACCGTTTTTTGTGGCGAGATGATTTGGTGCACCCATTTCCCTGCGCCCGTTTTCGTGCATAAATCTGTTTCCGGCCATTTCCAAGTACCTTTTAAAACGCTTGTTCGGCACTCTGGTTCGGAAATTGCTACTTTCAACAGGTCTTACGCTTTCCAGTAACAATAATTCTGCGCCACAAGCGCTCATATTGGTTTTTAGGGATTGAATAATGAAAAAAGCATTGCTGACCCTTTCTGCACTGGCGTTGTGCATGGCTGCTGGCTCCGCCATGGCGAAGGAGTACAAAGAACTGCGTTTCGGCGTTGACCCTTCCTACGCACCGTTCGAGTCGAAAGCGGCCGATGGCAGCCTGGTAGGCTTTGACATCGATCTGGGGAACGCGATCTGCGCCGAACTGAAGGTCAAGTGCAAGTGGGTCGAAAGCGATTTCGACGGCATGATTCCGGGTCTGAAAGCCAATAAATTCGACGGTGTGATCTCGTCGATGACCGTTACTGAAGCCCGCGAAAAAGCCATCGACTTCTCCAGCGAGTTGTTCTCCGGCCCTACCGCCTACGTGTTCAAGAAAGGTTCCGGCGTGACTGAAGACGTTGCCTCGCTCAAGGGCAAAACCGTCGGTTACGAACAAGGCACCATTCAGGAAGCCTATGCCAAGGCCGTTCTGGACAAGGCCGGGGTGAAAACCCAGGCTTACGCCAACCAGGATCAGGTCTACGCCGACCTGACTTCGGGTCGTCTCGATGCAGGGATCCAGGACATGCTGCAAGCCGAACTGGGCTTCCTGAAGTCTCCACAGGGTGCCGACTACGATGTCACCAAGCCGGTCGACAACGCTTTGCTGCCAGCCAAAACGGCCGTTGGCATTAAGAAAGGTAACACCGAGCTGAAAGCACTTTTGGATAAAGGTATCAAAGCGTTACACGATGATGGCACCTACGCCACCATTCAGAAGAAACACTTTGGCGATCTGAACCTGTACAGCGGCAAATAATGCCCGGCGCCCATCTCTCGATGGGCGCTTTTTTCATCCGATCAGGTTGCTGATTTATGTTCGAAAACCTATTAGAAAATCTGGGGCTCTCTGCCTTCAGCCTCAAGGGCTTCGGTCCGTTGCTGATGCAAGGCACCTGGATGACGATCAAGTTGTCGGCGTTGTCGCTGTTGGTAGCCGTGTTGCTCGGGCTGCTCGGCGCCAGTGCCAAGCTGTCAAAAGTCAAACTGATGCGCGTGCCTGCCCAGCTCTACACCACACTCATTCGCGGCGTTCCGGACCTGGTCCTGATGCTGTTGATCTTCTACAGCCTGCAAACCTGGCTGACTTCTTTTACCGATTACATGGAATGGGAATACATCGAGATCAACCCGTTCAGTGCCGGGGTCATCACCCTGGGTTTCATCTACGGTGCGTATTTCACTGAAACCTTCCGTGGCGCGATTCTCGCCGTCCCACGGGGTCAGGTCGAAGCGGCCACCGCCTATGGCCTCAAGCGCGGCCAGCGTTTCTGGATCGTGGTGTTCCCGCAGATGATGCGTTATGCCCTGCCGGGTATCGGTAACAACTGGATGGTGATGCTCAAGGCCACCGCGCTGGTGTCGATCATCGGCCTCGCCGACCTGGTCAAGGCTGCCCAGGACGCCGGTAAAAGCAGCTATCGGCTGTTTTACTTCCTGGTAATTGCAGCGCTGATCTATCTGGTGATCACCAGCGCGTCCAACTTCATTCTGCGCTGGCTCGAACGTCGTTACTCCGCCGGTACCCGGGAGGCCGTACGATGATCGAACTTCTGCAGGAATACTGGAAACCCTTCCTCTATAGCGACGGCAACAACATCACTGGCCTGGCCATGACCATGTGGCTGCTCAGCGCGTCGATCTTCTTCGGTTTTATCGTGTCGATCCCGCTGTCCATCGCCCGTGTATCGCCGCGCTTCTACATCCGTTGGCCGGTGCAGTTCTATACCTACCTGTTCCGTGGCACGCCGCTCTATATTCAGCTATTGATCTGTTACACGGGGATCTACAGTCTGGCCGCCATTCGAGCTCAGCCAGTACTGGACGCATTCTTTCGCGATGCGATGAACTGCACGATCCTGGCCTTCGCCCTGAACACCTGTGCCTACACCACGGAGATCTTCGCCGGGGCCATTCGCAGCATGAACCACGGCGAAGTCGAAGCGGCCAAGGCTTATGGCCTGACTGGCTGGAAACTGTATGCCTACGTGATCATGCCATCGGCCTTGCGTCGCTCGTTGCCGTACTACAGCAACGAAGTGATCCTGATGCTGCACTCGACCACCGTGGCCTTCACCGCGACCATCCCGGACATCCTGAAAGTCGCGCGCGACGCCAACTCGGCGACCTTCCTGACCTTCCAGTCGTTCGGCATCGCCGCGCTGATCTACCTGACCGTCACTTTTGCGCTGGTCGGCCTGTTCCGCCTTGCCGAACGCCGATGGCTGGCCTTCCTCGGCCCGACCCACTAGGTCTCAACCAGCTTCAGGAAACAACAGATGCGCCACCAGAAACATGACCTGCTGGCCCCGCTGCCGGGGACCGCACGACAGATCCACAGCTTTCACTTCGGCCCCCAACCGGCCAACGGCAAGATCTACATCCAGGCCTCCCTGCACGCCGACGAAATGCCCGGCATGCTGGTGGCCTGGCACCTCAAGCAACGCCTGGCGGAGCTGGAAGCCGCCGGTCGCCTGCGCAGCGAAATCGTGCTGGTACCCGTCGCCAACCCGGTGGGCCTGGAACAGGTACTGATGGATGTGCCGCTGGGTCGCTACGAGCTGGAAAGCGGCCAGAACTTCAACCGCTGGTTCGTCGACCTCAGTGAGGAAGTCGGCAACGCGATCGAAGGCAAGCTCGGTGACGATCCGCAGCACAACCTGCAACTGATCCGCAGCAACCTGCGCGATGCGCTGGCCCGGCAGACCGCCGCCACCCAATTGCAATCCCAGCGCCTGACCCTGCAACGATTGGCCTGCGACGCCGACATGGTGCTAGACCTGCATTGCGATTTCGAAGCGGTCGCTCACCTCTACACCACGCCGGATGCCTGGCCGCAGGTCGAGCCGCTGGCCCGTTATATCGGCGCCGAAGCCAGCCTGCTGGCAACCGATTCCGGTGGTCAGTCGTTCGACGAATGCTTCACCCTGCTCTGGTGGCAGTTGAAGGAGCGCTTCGGCGAGCACTTCGACATTCCGCCAGGCAGTTTTTCGGTGACCGTCGAACTGCGCGGTCAGGGCGACGTCAATCACCCGCTGGCGAGCCTCGACTGCCAGGCGCTGATCGACTACCTGATCCATTTCGGCGCAATCGCCGGCGAACCCGCGCCCCTGCCCGACCTGCCCTACCCGGCGACTCCGCTGGCCGGTGTTGAGCCGGTGGCCACGCCGGTGGGCGGGCTGCTGGTGTTCACCGCGTTGCCGGGTGAGTACCTGGAAGCAGGGCAACTGATCGCCGAGATCATTGATCCGGTCAACGATCTGGTCACTCCCGTTCATTGCGCCACAGCCGGGCTGATGTACGCCCGCTCGCTGCGCCGCATGGCCACTGCCGGCATGGTGATCGCCCACGTCGCGGGCACCGAAGCCTATCGCAGCGGCTATCTACTTTCGCCTTGAGGATGCACGCCCCATGTACAAACTGACCATCGAAGGCCTGCATAAAAGCTACGGCGACCATGAAGTCCTCAAAGGTGTTTCGCTCAAGGCCAAGACCGGCGACGTCATCAGCCTGATCGGCGCCAGCGGCTCGGGTAAAAGTACCTTTCTGCGCTGCATCAACTTCCTGGAACAACCCAACGACGGCGCCATGAGCCTCGACGGGCAGAACATCCGCATGATCAAGGATCGTCACGGCATGCACGTGGCCGACGCCGATGAACTGCAGCGGATTCGCACCCGCCTGGCCATGGTGTTCCAGCATTTCAACCTGTGGAGCCACATGACAGTGCTGGAAAACATCACCATGGCGCCGCGCCGGGTGCTGGGCTGCGACAGGAAAGAAGCCGAGGACCGCGCCCGGCGTTACCTCGACAAGGTGGGGCTGGCCTCCCGTGTGGCGGACCAATACCCGGCCTTCCTGTCCGGTGGTCAGCAACAACGGGTAGCGATTGCCCGCGCACTGGCCATGGAGCCGGAGGTCATGCTGTTCGACGAACCGACCTCGGCGCTGGATCCGGAACTGGTGGGTGAAGTGCTCAAGGTGATCCAGGGCCTGGCCGAAGAAGGCCGGACCATGATCATGGTGACCCACGAAATGAGCTTCGCCCGCAAAGTGTCCAGCCAAGTGCTGTTTCTGCACCACGGCCTGGTTGAGGAAGAAGGCGCGCCGGAAGACGTGCTGGGCAAGCCGAAAAGCGAGCGGTTGAAGCAGTTCCTCAGCGGCAACCTGAAGTAACGTCTACTGCAAAACCTGTGGGAGCGAGCTTGCTCGCGATAGCGGTGGTACAGCCGGCATTGATGTTGACTGATCGACCGCTATCGCGAGCAGGCTCGCTCCCACATTATTTTGATCTGTAGTAACTGGTAATCAGACAACAGGAGCAGGCGGCGGCTCATCCGGCAGCGTGGGCTCGCCCGGTTCATTGGGCTGTTCATTCGGGGTATCAGGATCAGGCTGGCCGGGAATACCCCCTGCCATGCTGACGGGCGGATGTGCCAACAAGGACCAGGCCAGAACGCCAACCTGATTGGGTTCAAGCCTTGCCAGTTCGGCACTGATTCGCGGATCGATCTTCATTCGGCACTCCTGAGCGATGGCCCGACCCGCCTTGCGCGGATCGGAACAGTACACCCCATAGAGTGTACGCTCGCTCAGGAATTCCCGACATTTGTCAGACGGTTGACTCAGGTGCGCGGCAGGGTCACGCCACGCTGGCCCTGATACTTGCCGCCACGGTCCTTGTAGGACACTTCACACTCTTCGTCAGACTCAAGGAACAGCATCTGCGCCACGCCTTCGTTCGCGTAGATTTTCGCCGGCAGATTGGTGGTGTTGGAGAACTCCAGGGTCACGTGGCCTTCCCACTCAGGCTCGAGCGGCGTGACGTTGACGATGATGCCGCAGCGCGCGTAGGTGCTTTTACCCAGGCAAATGGTCAAAACGTTACGCGGAATGCGGAAGTATTCGACGGTGCTGGCCAGGGCGAACGAGTTCGGCGGAATGATGCACACGTCGCTGTGGATGTCGACGAAGCTGCCGGCATCGAAGTTCTTCGGGTCGACGATGGCCGAATTGATGTTGGTGAACACCTTGAAATGATTGGTGCAACGCACATCGTAGCCGTAGCTCGACACGCCGTAGGAGATCACACGGCTATCGTCGCTGCCGCGCATCTGGCGCTCGACGAAAGGCTCGATCATGCCGTGTTCCTGCGCCATGCGGCGAATCCACTTGTCCGATTTGATGCTCATGGCGGGTGTCCTGAATAGCGAGGTCGAAAAATTCTGTCCGGCATCTTACCGGGCGCGCCGCCGGGTTCAAAGTCCGCGGTGCATTTCTCGCCGAACAGGCAGGAATTACCTGCTCTGGCGACGAACCGTCACACCGCCGATCCTTAAAACAGAGAAACCTGTGCAAGAAGCATTGGCACGTTCCGGAAAAAGGGTTAAGGTGGCGTCACTGTGCTGCTTGTGTCACTGAGAATCTCTACACGATATGTTGAATTTCGATCCAACCATCTACAAGAATTTTTCCTGCTCTTTGCACTCAGTCTCGGCCAGGGTTCTTCCTGAGTCGCAGTTATCTTTGTTCAAGGAGTTACACCATGTCTAATCGCCAAACCGGTACCGTTAAGTGGTTCAACGATGAAAAAGGCTTCGGCTTCATCACTCCACAATCCGGTGACGACCTGTTCGTTCACTTCAAAGCTATCCAGTCCGACGGCTTCAAAAGCCTGAAAGAAGGCCAACAGGTTTCTTTCATCGCTACCCGCGGTCAGAAAGGCATGCAAGCTGAAGAAGTTCAAGTTATCTAACTTGTACTTGCTTTAGTAAAAAGCCCCGCCCTCAACAGCGGGGCTTTTTTGTGGGCGGGTGTTTTGTCCACGCCAAAAAAGATAGCCGCCTTCGACAGCTCCGGGGTTGACCCTGCGGGAACTGTCGAAGGCGGCTATCTTTTTTTGCTCTTACCAGGTCACGCCAAACCCTGCGGTGTAGCGTGTCTTGTCCAGATCCGCATCGTCAGTGCCGCTGATGATATCGCGCTCCGCCTTCAGGTTCAGCGAAGCCCAGTCAGTCACCTTGTAGCGCAACCCCATCTCGGCATCGAGCGCGTAGTCGGCCACACCCGACAGCGGCTTACCAACCTCGCCATTGGTAAAGAACTCGACGCGCTTGCCGACCAGGTAGCGGTTGTAGTCCCACTTCATGGCCAGGGCGTAGAAGTTGTCTTTGCCGCCATCGGAAAATTCATAGTCCGTACGGTTGATCAGCGAGCCCAGGGAGAACGCCCCGAGCTCGTTATCCCAGAACTGATAGCCGGGACCGGTACCGACCGTGCGTTGCCGGGAAAGGCCTTCGATCTTGTCGCGTTTGTAGACCAGGCGCCCCTGCCAGAACCATTGTTCGGTCAGGAATCGGTCGATGGAGTATTCCGCCCGCCAGTTGTCCGTGGTCACCACGTCGTCCTGGAACTCACGGTTGTATTCACCTTCAGCGGTGTGCCGCCAGCGCCCGTGTCGCGCACTGGTCTTGAAATCGATGTCGTAGTCATCGGTGTCGTTTTCCGCCCGCTGATAATCCAGCGCGACATCGACGTTGCCTTTCCACACCAGATCCTCGACCACCGGTTTTGGCTTGAGAATCTGCTGGATGCTCGCCAGTTCGACCGTCTTCGGTGCCTCGCCGTTGGCCAGCGTGACCTTGCCGTCGTCCGCCGCCTTCAGCGATTTGGCTTTCTCGCCACTGTAGGCATCCTGCTTGACCAGCAACTCCTGATCGCTGTCCAGGGTCTTGACCTGTTTCCAGTCGATCGTCACCGCACCGGCGTATTCGGTCTGGATCAGCAGCTTGCCGCCATCGAACAGCGTAATCTTGCCGCTCAGCTTGTCACCGTTCTTCAACCACACGGTATCGGCTAGCGAGGGAGTGGAAGCACCAAGGACGGCGAGACACAGCAGGGATCTGGACAACATAAGCAAAATACGGGCTCAGGCTTGCAAGAAAAGTCCGCATTATCCGTAGGAACAAAGCCCTGACAAGGACCGACCCGACTATTTCTGTTGAGTTCATTTCTCAACTTCCTGTGCGGGAATTACTCTACAGACGGTAAAGCACATTTCTTCAGGACTGACGGACGTGACCGATCCAACCGATGAACCCGAGAGCGCAGCGCAAATCCGACGCACGGCGTTGTATTTGACACTGGCACAAGTCCCCGAGGGCAAAGTCGTCAGCTACGGCCAACTGGCCGAGCTTGCAGGACTGGGTCGCGCCGCCCGCTGGGTCGGGCGCACCCTCAGTCAACTGCCCGGCGACAGCAAGTTGCCCTGGCACCGTGTTCTAGGCGCAAACGGGCGTATCAGCCTGCCGGCGGGCAGCCCTTCGGGTGATGAGCAGCGCGCACGATTACGCATGGAGGGCATCAGTATCCTGAACAATCGTGCTGATATTCAGCGCCATGGCTGGCGTCCGGTAGAGCACAGCGGTTAGAGTGCGCGCTTTGTTTCCGTATTTCTTGAGGCAGACTCCAGCCCATGCCCCGTAAAACCTGGCGCGCCGCGCTCGCCGCTTATGCCAGCCCCTCGACACTCGTGCTGTTGCTGCTTGGTTTCGCCGCCGGCCTGCCCTACATGCTGGTGTTTTCGACACTTTCAGTCTGGCTGCGTGAAGCTGGCGTGGCTCGTGAAACCATTGGCTATGCAAGCCTGATCGGCCTGGCGTATGCCTTCAAATGGGTCTGGTCACCCTTGCTCGACCAATGGCGACTGCCATTGCTCGGCAAACTCGGTCGACGACGATCCTGGCTCGTGCTGTCTCAGGCACTGGTCATCCTTGGCCTGATCGGGATGGGTTTCTGCGACCCGCAAAAGCATTTGTCCTGGCTGATCGCCATTGCCGTCATCGTCGCTTTCGCATCAGCGACGCAGGACATCGCGGTCGACGCCTACCGCCTGGAAATCGCCGAAGACAACCGCCAGGCCGCGCTCGCCGCCAGCTACATGTCCGGTTACCGGGTCGCTGCGCTGCTGGCTACCGCAGGCGCGCTCTTCTTCGCCGAAGGCTTTGGCTCCACCGGCTTCAACTACAAGCATTCGGCCTGGGCTGGCACTTACATCCTGTTCGGTGCCCTGATGGTCCCGGCACTGCTGACCAGTCTGTTCATGCGCGAACCGCCAGTACCGTTGCGCACGCAACTGCAGGCCGGGCGCTACAGCTTCGCGCACCAACTGGCGTCGGTGTTCGTGCTGATCGTGCTGCTGGTTTCGGTGCCGGCCATGTTCACCCAGCTCTACAACACCGACTTCGCCAGCGTGCTGTTCCAGGGCGTGAGCCTGCTTGACCTGCTGCTCGAAGACCGCGCTTTCCTGCGCGCGATCCTCTACACCACCCTCACCGCCCTGTGCCTCTCGGCCATGGGCCGTCGTGGCCTGGCGCCAGTGCTTACACCGGTCAACGACTTCATTCTGCGATACCGCTGGCAAGCGCTTCTGCTGCTCGGCTTGATCGCTACCTATCGGATGTCCGATACGGTCATGGGCGTGATGGCCAACGTGTTCTACATCGACCAGGGCTTCACCAAGGACCAGATCGCCAGCGTCAGCAAAATCTTCGGCCTGATCATGACCCTGGTGGGTGCCGGCATGGGCGGCCTGCTGATCGTGCGTTTCGGCATCCTGCCGATCCTGTTCATCGGTGGTGTCGCATCCGCGGCGACCAACATCCTGTTCCTGATGCTCGCCGACATGGGCCCCAACCTGAACATGCTGGTGCTGACCATCTCCCTGGACAACTTCAGCTCGGGCCTGGCGACCTCGGCGTTCGTCGCCTACCTGTCGAGCCTGACCAACCTCAAGTTCTCCGCCACCCAATACGCCCTTCTCAGCTCGATCATGCTGTTGCTGCCACGCCTGATCGGCGGCTACTCCGGGGTCATGGTGGAAAAATTCGGTTACCACAACTTCTTCCTGATCACCGCCCTGCTAGGCGTCCCGACCCTGCTGTTGATCGCCTTGCACTGGTTCCAGGAGAACCGCCGCGCAGGCCCGACTCCGACACCGGAACCAGTACAGACCCCGGTCGCCGAAGAATCGTAGGCTCTTTACGCAGGAAGAGTCGCGGAGGGAGGAGTGAATCCCGCCCTCCTGCCACACTACCGACCGCACGCCTGTACGCCAGCGGATCTCGCCCGTACAATGCTCCGTCATTTCTCGTCATCAGCAATCGATAACGGCCAACCATGCGCACCAGTCAATTTTTGCTCGCCACACAAAAAGAAACGCCTTCCGACGCGGTCGTGATCAGCCACCAGCTGATGCTGCGCGCCGGCATGATCCGTAAACTCGCCTCGGGCCTGTACACCTGGCTGCCGATGGGCTTGCGGGTAATGCGCAAGGTCGAAGCCGTCGTTCGTGAAGAAATGAACGCCGCCGGCTCTCTCGAAGTGTTGATGCCGAGCACGCAACCGGCTGAGCTGTGGCAGGAATCCGGGCGCTGGGAAGAGTACGGCCCTGAATTGCTGCGCTTCAAGGATCGCCACGGTCGCGACTTCTGCGCAGGCCCGACCCACGAAGAAGTCATCACCGATCTGATGCGCAACGAACTGAGCAGCTACAAGCAGCTGCCGATCAACCTGTACCAGATCCAGACCAAATTCCGTGACGAAATCCGCCCACGTTTCGGCTTGATGCGCGGCCGCGAATTCATCATGAAGGACGCCTACTCGTTCCACGCTGACCAGCCTTCGCTGCAGGTTACCTACGACCGCATGCACCAGGCTTACTGCAACGTGTTCACTCGCCTGGGTCTGAAGTTCCGCCCTGTTGAAGCCGACAACGGCTCCATTGGCGGCGCCGGTTCCCACGAGTTCCACGTGCTGGCCGAGTCCGGTGAAGACGATATCGTTTTCAGCAACGGCTCCGACTACGCCGCCAACATCGAAAAAGCCGAAGCCGTGCCGCGCGAAACCTCGCGTGCCGCTGCGACCGAAGAACTGCGCCTGGTCGACACGCCGAACGCCAAGACCATCGCGCAACTGGTCGAAGGCTTCAACCTGCCGATCGAGAAAACCATCAAGACCCTCGTGGTGCACGCTGAAGAGAAAGGCAAGCTGATTGCCCTGATCATCCGTGGCGACCATGAGCTGAACGAAATCAAGGCTGCCAACCAGCCAGGCGTTGCCAGCCCTCTGGTCATGGCATCGGAAAGCGAACTACGCGACGCCATCGGCGCTGGTGCCGGTTCCCTCGGCCCGTTGAACCTGCCGCTGCCGATCATCATCGACCGTTCGGTCGAGCTGATGAGCGACTTCGGCATCGGTGCCAACATCGATGACAAACACTACTTCGGTGTGAACTGGGAGCGCGACCTGCCTGTTCCAACCGTTGCCGACCTGCGCAACGTCGTGGCCGGCGACCCGAGCCCGGACGGCAAGGGCACCCTGGAGATCAAGCGCGGCATCGAAGTCGGGCACATCTTCCAGCTGGGCAACAAGTACAGCAAAGCGATGAAATGCGAAGTGCTGGGCGAGAACGGCAAGCCGGTCACCCTGGAAATGGGCTGCTACGGTATCGGCGTGTCCCGCGTGGTGGCGGCTGCCATCGAGCAGAACAACGACGAAAAAGGGATCATCTGGAGCGACACCCTCGCGCCATTCCAGATTGCCCTGGTGCCGCTGCGCTACGAGACCGAGCAGGTTCGCAAAGCCACCGACAAGCTGTACGCGGAACTCACCGCTGCCGGCTTCGAAGTGCTGCTGGACGACCGCGACAAGAAAACCAGCCCGGGCATCAAGTTCGCAGACATGGAACTGATCGGCATTCCACACCGGATCGTGGTCAGCGACCGCGGCCTGGCCGAAGGCAACCTGGAATACAAGAGCCGTACCGAGGCCGACGCACAAGCGCTACCGGTCGCCGACGTGCTGTCCTTCCTTCAGGCCCGCATCCGCCGCTGATAGCAGATATAGAGACGTCATGTTCAAGCGAAACACCTTAGGCCTCGGTGGTGCCGCCTTGTGCGGCGCCCTGCTGGTCAGCGGCTGTGCCAACCACATGTCGCAACGCAGCGAGCAAGAGGAACGGGTCGAGCGCAAATTGCTCGATCACAGCCTGCAGATCGATGTCGGTGAGCCCAAGGTGCTTGAGCTGCCGCAACGGCGGGTGAAAATCCACGAGCAGAAGACTTTCGAAGTCACTGAATACGAAGTCACGCGTCACTACGACCGCTATACGCCGTACCAACCCTGGCGGGAGATCTACGAAATCCCGCTGGGCGCGGTGGCCGTGGTGGCGGGTGTCGGTGCCAACGTGGTCAATGTGTTCGCCCTCGGCAATCTGCCGGACAGCGTGACCAAGGACTGGCTGAGCTACGGTTTCGCCGGGCTCAACCCGTTCATGAACACGCAGTCCCACGGTCGCGCGCAGCAGAACCTGGCCGGTATTGATGAAGTCCAGCGCGACAAGCGCACGGAGTACTCAAGCCTGCCCTGGAGCGAGCGCCCGGTCGAGGTCAAGGCCGGCAAGGAAACCTTCGAACTGACCACCGACAAAAACGGCGTGTTGCGCCTGAATCTGTTGGACAATCCGTTCGCCGAACATGACATCAATCATCTGAGCCGATTGCTGATTCGTGTCGAGGATGCCCAGGACGACGTACACACCGACTCCTCGCTAGCCGTCAGCAGCACCTTGCGCAGCAAGCTCTATGAGGCCCACGGGCTGATTTATGACGATCTCGAAGGCGACGAAGTCAATCAGTGGGTCCACCGGGTCAAGCGCTTGTCGGAGCTGGGTCTTGAAGAAGAAGCCAGCGAACTGGAACAGAGCCTGATCGAACTGACGCGCAATGATCCCGAATTGCAGACCGAATTCCTGAAATCGCTGACCCGGAATGGCGAGCGACTGGTGGCGAATCCGGGGCTGAACTAAAAAGCCAGAAGCCTTCGCGAGCCTGCTCGCGAAGGCGGCCTGACATTCACCACCAAACCTCTATCTTCCGCTACCGCTCAAACAACTCCATCTGCTCGAACCCGCCCCGCAAGTCCTCCAGCCGCACACCGACCCCCAACAACCGCACCGGTTTACCGCCGCGATTGAAGGCCTGGGTCAGCATCAACTGATAACTCCCCAGATCCCGCCCTGCCCCGGCCTGCTCCAATGTAGTCTGGGTGAAGTCGTGGAACTTCACTTTGACGAATGGCTTGCCCGGACGATAGCTGCTGTCGATTCGCGCCATGCGACCCGCCAGGGTCTCCAGCAGCTCGGGCAACTTGTCCAGGCAGCTCTTCAGGTCCGGCAGATCAACGTCGTAGGTATTTTCAACACTGATCGACTGACGACGACTGTCGTTGTGCACCACACGGTCATCGATCCCACGGGCAAGGCTCCAGAGTCGCTCGCCAAAGCTGCCGAACTCACGCACCAGCGCCAACTTGTCCCACTCGCGCAATTGGAGGCAATCGGTGATCCCCAGCTTGCCGAGCTTGTCGGCGGTGACTTTGCCGACCCCGTGCAACTTGTTCACGGGCAAACCGCTGACAAAGTCCTCGACCTGGTCCGGAGTGATGACAAACAGGCCATTGGGCTTTTTCCAGTCACTGGCGATCTTGGCCAGAAACTTGTTCGGCGCCACGCCCGCCGACACGGTGATATGCAACTGGTTGGAGACCCGACGCCGGATGTCCTGGGCGATTCGCGTTGCACTGCCACCGAAATGCGCACTGTCCGACACATCGAGGTACGCCTCATCGAGCGAGAGCGGCTCGATGATCTCGGTGTAATCGCGAAAGATCGTGTGGATTTCCCTGGACGCTTCTCTATAGGCATCCATGCGTGGCTTGACGATGGTCAGGTCGGGGCACAGCTTCAAGGCATGCCCGGAGGACATCGCCGAACGCACCCCGTACGCCCGCGCCTCATAATTGCAGGTGGCGATCACCCCGCGCCGGTCCGCCGACCCACCTACCGCCAGTGGTTTACCGGCGAGGCGTGGGTCGTCGCGCATCTCGATGGCTGCATAGAAACAGTCACAATCGACGTGGATGATCTTGCGTTGAGTCATAGCAAAGCCGTGTTCATGGCAAAGAAAAGGCGTCATGGCGTGCCGGATAAACAGTATCTCACCGACACCTGTATATAGCACCAGTAGTCTGAATGTTCTTTTCCAATCGTAGGAAGAGTCGATTGTGAATTTGTTTTTTCAATCGAAAAGTTGCTTTCAATAGACCCACAGGCCTTGCCCTGCCTGCCTCACAGACCGATCGGCCTCCCCTTTTGAACGCTAACCGATTGAACGGGAAGAGGTTTTATCGGAAATTGAGGTTGACACCCGAGCGCATCTCTATAGAATGAGCCACACAGACGCGGGATGGAGCAGTCTGGTAGCTCGTCGGGCTCATAACCCGAAGGTCGTCGGTTCAAATCCGGCTCCCGCAACCAAACATCAAAAAAGGCTACTCGAAAGAGTGGCCTTTTTTGTGCGTGCTCATTTTGTAGCATCGAACGCCGAAACACGGCCTGGACGCTCAACGAGACCGAAATCGGAAATCGTTCTGATTCCGAAACTTAGGCCATCCCTGCGACCGTTTGACGCGATTCAACGTTTATTTGACCTGCTTCAGGATTAACGGTTGACACCCCGGCGTATCTCTATAGAATGCCGCCACACAGACGCGGGATGGAGCAGTCTGGTAGCTCGTCGGGCTCATAACCCGAAGGTCGTCGGTTCAAATCCGGCTCCCGCAACCAAACATCAAAAAAGGCTACTCGAAAGAGTGGCCTTTTTTGTATCTGTTGAAAAAGTCCTTTCGCAACAATGACCTGTCACTGTGTAGCAAGTCGTTTGGGAAGCACCCATGCGCCGGGTTCAGACTATGCTCTATTGCAGGCTGAAGCCTTCACGACTGATGACGCGCCGTCCCCGTTGCCCGGTGATAGGCGTTAATATTTGTGATTATTTTTTTCTACAGGGATTGGTAACTTGGCTGGATACCTCCATCCTGTCGCGCACAATCCAAGAGGTGATTGATGCGCGCCAACTCGTCTGATTCACAAGACACTGTCACAGCGACACAACCGATCAATGCCGAGCGCTTGCGCCTGCTTGATCGGTTGAGCAAATACCGTCAACCCATTGGCCTGGCGGTCACCCTGCTATTGTTCGCGATTGCGCTGATTGCCTGTCGCCACCTGTTGAGCGAGCTCGACCTTTACGCGCTGCACGACTCAATCCTTGACGTTCCCAAACCTGCCTTGATGGGCGCACTGGCTGCAACCGTTGTGGGTTTCATCATTCTGCTCGGCTACGAATGGTCGGCCAGCCGCTATGCCGGGGTGAGCCTGACACCGCGCACTTTGGCGCTGGGTGGTTTCACGGCCTTTGCCATCGGCAACGCCATCGGTCTTTCAATGTTGTCGGGCGGTTCGGTTCGCTATCGCCTCTATGCCCGTCATGGCCTGGGAGCGGCTGAAGTCGCCCGCATGACGTTGTTCGCCAGTCTCTCGCTGGGTTGCGCCCTGCCGCCGCTGGCCGCCCTGGCGACGCTCAGCGACCTGCCAGCCGCATCCACCGCCCTGGGGCTCTCCGAGACATTGCTGGGCGTGGTGGCGAGCGCCGTGCTCGTGCTGTTTTCGGTGCTGGCCATCGGTATCTACCGTCGTCGGCTGCCGGAGCAGCCATACCCGGACAACCTGCTGGTCAGGGTCGGGCGTCGCACCTTGCGCCTGCCCGGGCGTCGCCTGACATTCCTGCAATTGATCATCACCGCCCTGGACGTAGCGGCCGCCGCGACCGTGCTCTATCTGCTGCTGCCGGAAACACCACCCTTCGGCGCGTTCCTTCTGGTTTACCTGCTGGCCCTGGCCGCTGGCGTACTCAGCCATGTGCCGGGCGGTGTCGGGGTGTTCGAGGCAATATTGCTGGCGGCGTTTTCCGACACCCTTGGCGCTGCGCCATTGGCGGCCGCCCTGCTGCTCTATCGCTTGATCTACGTGGTCCTGCCCTTGCTGGTGGCCTGCCTGCTGTTGCTGATCAATGAAGGCCAGCGCCTGTTCCAGACACGCCAGACGTTGCGCGCGGCCTCGGGCCTGGCGGCTCCGATACTGGCGGTGCTGGTATTCCTGTCCGGCGTTGTCCTGCTGTTCTCCGGCGCCACCCCGGAAATCGATACCCGCCTGGAACACATCGGCTTTCTGATCCCCCATCGACTGGTCGATGCCTCGCACTTCGGTGCCAGCCTGGTCGGCGTGCTTTGCCTGTTGCTGGCCCAAGGACTGCGTCGCCGGCTGTCGGCCGCGTGGATGCTGACCACCATTCTGCTGCTGGTCGGTGCCCTGCTCTCGCTGCTCAAAGGCTTCGACTGGGAAGAAGCCAGCCTGATGGTGCTGACGGCGAGCCTGCTCGGGGTATTCCGCCGCTCGTTCTATCGCCCCAGCCGCCTGACCGAAGTACCGTTCTCGCCGCTGTACCTGGTGGCCAGCCTGTGCGTGCTCGGGGCGTCGATCTGGTTGCTGCTGTTCGCCTATCAGGACGTTCCCTACAGCCACCAACTCTGGTGGCAGTTCACCCTCGACGCCGACGCCCCTCGCGGCCTGCGCTCGCTGCTCGGCGCCGCTGTGCTGCTGGTGGTGGTGTCCCTGACCTGGCTGCTGCGCACTGCACGTCCGGTCATTCACCTGCCCACGCCCGATGAACTGGAGCGCGCCAGCAAGATCCTCATGGCATCGGCTCAACCGGATGGCGGCCTGGCCCTGACCGGTGACAAGGCGCTGCTGTTTCACACCAATGACGAAGCGTTCCTGATGTACGCCCGTCGCGGCCGCAGCCTGGTGGCGCTGTATGACCCGATCGGCCCGGGCCAGCAACGGGCGGAAATGATCTGGCAGTTCCGCGACCTGTGCGACATCCACCACGCCCGTCCCGTGTTCTATCAAGTGCGCGCCGAGAACCTGCCGTACTACATGGACATCGGCCTGACCGCGATCAAGCTCGGCGAAGAAGCCCGGGTCGATCTCAAGCGTTTTGATCTCGAAGCCAAGGGCAAAGAGATGAAGGACCTGCGCTACACCTGGAACCGTGGCACCCGTGACGGCCTGTCCCTGGAAATCCATGAGCCGGGCCACGCGCCGATGGATGAGCTCAAGGTGATTTCCGATGCCTGGCTGACCGGCAAGAACGTCCGGGAGAAAGGCTTCTCGCTGGGCCGCTTCAGCGATGACTACCTCAAGCATTTCCGCATCGCGGTGATTCGTTTCGAAGGTCGCCCGGTGGCGTTCGCCAACCTGCTCGAGACCTACGGCCATGACCTGGCCAGCCTTGATCTGATGCGCGCGCACCCGGATGCCCCGAAGCTGACCATGGAGTTCATGATGGTCGGCCTGATTCAACATTATAAAAACCATGGATACGCGCGTTTCAGCCTGGGCATGGTGCCGTTGTCGGGGTTGCAACCCCGTCGCGGCGCGCCATTGACCCAGCGCCTGGGCTCGATGGTATTCCGCCGCGGTGAGCAGCTGTACAACTTCCAGGGCTTGCGACGCTTCAAAGACAAGTTCCAGCCTGATTGGGAACCCCGTTATATGGCCGTGCCCGCCGGACTCGATCCGCTGGTTGCGCTGGCCGACACCGCCGCCCTGATCGCGGGCGGCTTGACCGGATTGGTGAAACGCTGATGATTCAACGCTCCTTGCGGTATGTATTGGGCACACTGGTGATAGTGGCCCTGATTCTCGGTGGCGGTTACTGGTACCTGAAACGCCCGGCACCGGAACCGACCCTCGAATTGCTGACCCCGGCCGATGGTGCGGCGATGACCCGTGTCATCCCCGGCACCACGCCACGCGCCCAGGTGCTGGTGGCGGTCAACGAAGACCAGAAACTCAGCGACAAGCAATTGATCACCCTGAGCCGTAGCGGCGCGGCACAAATTGTCCAGGTGATCCTGCCAAAGGACTGCCTGCTGCAAAGCCGCGCCCTGCAATCAGGTCTGCGGGAACTCAAAGGCCCGGCGACCCTGGTCAGCGGCATCGGCCCTGGCGCCGTGCTGGCCTGGCGCTGGTTGTCCGAGCAAAAGGACGACAAGGCCTACGCCGTCTCGGTCGACCTGGCCCTGGAAAAGGGTGGCTGCACGCACCTGTTGCCGAAAAGCGCCGCCCACGGCCACTGGCTGGCGGCGTGGAACGACAACCCGGACGACACCAGTGCCGGCTTCGTGCGTGATCAACCGAACGCCGAGACCAGCATCAGCGACTACGACATCAACCTGCCGCAAGTGCTGAACAACGAACTGCGCAAGATCCTCGTCGGTGGCGACAAAGCCGCTGGCGGCCTGCAGATCCCGGTGGTCGAAGTGCCGGCAGGCCAGGCCAGGGACACCGTGACCCTGTTCCTGTCCGGTGACGGCGGCTGGCGCGACCTCGACCGCGACGTGGCGGGCGAGATGGCCAAGATCGGCTACCCAGTGGTTGGTATCGACACCCTGCGCTACTACTGGCAGCACAAGAGCCCCGAGCAAAGCGCGCTGGACCTGGCTGAACTGATGCAACACTACCGGCAGAAATGGGGCACCAAGCGCTTCATCCTGACCGGCTACTCGTTCGGCGCCGACGTACTGCCGGCGATCTACAACCGCCTGGCCGAATCGGAACAGCAACGCGTCGACGCGATCATCCTGCTGGCCTTCGCCCGTACCGGCAGCTTCGAGATCGAAGTCGAAGGCTGGCTCGGCAACGCCGGCAAGGAAGCCGCCACCGGCCCGGAAATGGCCAAGCTGCCAGCGGCCAAAGTGGTGTGCATCTACGGCGAGGAAGAAACCGACGAGAGTGGCTGCACCGACAAGACAGCGGTGGGCGAAGCCATCAAGCTGCCTGGCGGCCACCACTTCGACGAGAACTACCCGGCGCTGGCCAAGCGCCTGGTGGATGTGATCGAGAAACGTCAGGCGAAGGAAACGGCTGCTACAGAGTGATCTGAGCCAGCCGAAAAAAGCCCTCGTTACCTCACGGTAGCGGGGGCTTTTTACATTCGACCAATCAACGCCCCCCCTGTGGGAGCGAGCTTGCTCGCGATGGCGGTAGACCAGGCAACATCACTGTTGAATGTGGCGCTGCCATCGCGAGCAGGCTCGCTCCTACAAGGGATCTTCACTGGCTCCAGAAAATGCATTGACCACAAAAAAGCCCCCGCTGCCGCAATGGCAACGGGGGCTTTTTGATGAGGTTTACATCTCCACCTGCGTCCCCAGCTCAATCACCCGGTTTAACGGCAGATTGAAGAAACGCAAATTGCCGTTGGCGTTCTGCAACATGAAGGCAAACAACCCTTCGCGCCAACGGGCCATGCCTTCGAGCTTGGAGGCAATGACCGTCTCGCGGCTGAGGAAGTAGGTGGTACGCATCGGACTGAAATCCAGTTCATCGAGGTGGCACAGTTTCAGTGCCTGCGGTACATCCGGCTCATCGGTGAATCCGAAATGCAGGATTACGCGGAAGAAACCTTCGCCGTAGGAGTCGACCTCGAAGCGCCGTTGTAGTGGCACCCGCGGGATGTCTTCGTACACCACCGTCAGCAACACCACTTGCTCGTGCAACACTTGATTATGCAGCAGGTTGTGCAACAACGCATGGGGCACGGCATCCGCCCGCGCTGTCAGGAACACAGCGGTGCCCTGAACTCGATGGGGCGGTTGTACGGCAATGCTGCTGATGAAGATCGGCAGCGGCAATCCACCCTCATCGATGCGCTCGACAAGCAACTGTTTGCCGCGCTTCCAGGTAGTCATCAACACAAACAGCACAATACCGGCGATCACCGGGAAAGCCCCGCCCTGGACGATTTTCGGCACGTTGGCGGCAAAGTACAGGCCGTCCACCAGCAGAAAACCGAGCAGCAGCGGAACGGCGAAAAGCGGTGGCCATTTCCACAACAGCAATATCACGGCCGACACCAGGATGGTGGTCATCAGCATGGTCCCGGTCACCGCCACACCGTAGGCTGAGGCCAGGGCACCGGAGGATTCGAAACCCAGCACCAACAGCACCACGCCGACCATCAGCGCCCAATTCACCGCGCCGATGTAGATCTGGCCCTGTTCGGCACTGGAGGTGTGCCGGATGTGCATGCGCGGAATGTAACCGAGCTGGATCGCCTGACGGGTCAGGGAGAACGCACCGGAAATCACCGCTTGCGAGGCAATCACCGTAGCCAGGGTCGACAAGCCGACCAGCGGGATCAATGCCCAGCTGGGTGCAAGCAGGTAGAACGGGTTACGGGCTGCTTCCGGGTCACCCAGCAACAAGGCACCTTGACCAAAATAATTGAGCACCAGCGCCGGCAGCACCAGGAGAAACCAAGCGCGAGCAATCGGCTTGCGCCCGAAGTGGCCCATGTCCGCGTACAGCGCTTCGGCACCGGTCAATGCCAGTACTACAGCGCCGAGAATTGTCACGCCCATGCCCGGGTGGTCGATGAAGAAGCGCACGCCCCACACCGGGTTCATCGCTTCCAGGACCTCTGGATGCTGGCTGATGCCATAGACGCCCAATGCACCCAGCACAAGGAACCAGGTGACCATGATCGGCCCGAACAGAATGCCGATGCGCGCCGTGCCGTGACGCTGGATCAGAAACAGCGCGACCAGCACCACCAGCGACAGCGGCACGACCCAATGGTCGATGCCTTCGAAGGCCAGCCCCAGGCCTTCAATCGCCGACAGCACGGAAATCGCCGGGGTGATCATGCTGTCGCCATAGAACAACGCCGCACCGATCAGTCCGCAGACCACCAGCAACGTGCGCAACTTGGCGTGCCCCGCCGCCGCCCGCCGGGCCAGTGCGGTCAAGGCCATGATCCCGCCTTCGCCCTGGTTGTCGGCGCGCAGTACAAACATCATGTACTTGATCGACACGACCCAGATCAGCGACCAGAAAATGAGTGCCAGAATCCCCAGCACCCCGTCATGGTTGACCGGTACGCCGTAGCCTCCGGAAAACACTTCCTTGAGGGTGTACAACGGACTGGTGCCGATATCGCCATAAACCACCCCGACTGCCGCGACCAGCATGCCGATCGGCTTGACCGCCGAATGCTCGGCACCTGCAGCCTGACTACTTGCCTGACCCATCCACCACTCCTACTTCTCAGACCCGGGCTTCTTTGAAAGAAGCACTATGCTTTGTCGTGCAGCATGCGCTGTTTTACTTCACGTTACAGACGTTTTGTTGACTGTAAAAAATCAGTAAAGCGTAACGGCGCGAAGCATAGCGCAGCACTCGTCGTATTTCCCTGCATAAAGCTGGTCAAGTGAACGACTCATCGCTAGAATTGCGCACTTTTTGATCAGAGGCGCAGTTCAAGCGCCCGTCCGTCGGTTTTGCCCTGCCCGGCAAGCGGCGTCACAAAATACCGAGGTTAGACATGTCCACCACTCCTGCGCCGGCCAATCCAAAGGTTGGCTTCGTATCCCTGGGTTGCCCCAAAGCACTGGTCGACTCCGAGCGCATCCTTACCCAGCTGCGCATGGAAGGCTATGACGTGGTGTCCACCTACCAGGACGCCGACGTCGTGGTAGTCAACACGTGCGGCTTCATCGACTCGGCCAAGGCCGAGTCCCTGGAAGTGATCGGCGAAGCCATCAAGGAAAACGGCAAGGTCATCGTGACCGGCTGCATGGGCGTCGAAGAAGGCAACATTCGCAACGTACACCCGAGCGTGCTGGCCGTGACCGGTCCGCAGCAGTACGAGCAAGTGGTCAACGCCGTGCACGAAGTCGTGCCGCCACGCCAGGACCACAACCCGCTGATCGACCTGGTGCCACCACAAGGCATCAAGCTGACCCCGCGCCACTATGCCTATCTGAAGATTTCCGAAGGCTGCAACCACAGCTGCAGCTTCTGCATCATCCCGTCGATGCGCGGCAAACTGGTCAGCCGTCCGGTGGGCGACGTGCTCGACGAGGCCCAGCGCCTGGTCAAGTCCGGTGTCAAAGAGCTGTTGGTGATCTCCCAGGACACCAGCGCCTATGGCGTCGACGTGAAGTACCGCACCGGTTTCTGGAACGGCGCGCCGGTGAAAACCCGCATGACCGAACTCTGCGAAGCCCTGAGCACCCTCGGCGTCTGGGTTCGCCTGCACTACGTTTACCCGTACCCGCACGTTGACGAGCTGATCCCGTTGATGGCCGCCGGCAAGATCCTGCCGTACCTGGACATCCCGTTCCAGCACGCCAGCCCGAAAGTGCTGAAGTCGATGAAACGCCCGGCCTTCGAAGACAAGACCCTGGCCCGTATCAAGAACTGGCGCGAAATCTGCCCGGACCTGATCATCCGTTCGACCTTCATCGTCGGCTTCCCGGGCGAGACCGAAGAAGACTTCCAGTACCTGCTGAACTGGCTGACCGAAGCCCAGCTCGACCGCGTCGGCTGCTTCCAGTACTCGCCGGTAGAAGGCGCACCGGCCAATGACCTGGACCTGGAAGTCGTCCCGGACGACGTCAAGCAGGACCGTTGGGACCGCTTCATGGCGCACCAGCAGGCCATCAGCTCGGCGCGCCTGCAAATGCGCATCGGCCGCGAGATCGAAGTGCTGGTCGATGAAGTCGACGAGCAAGGCGCGGTGGGCCGCTGCTTCTTCGATGCCCCGGAAATCGACGGCAACGTATTCATCGACAACGGCAGCAACCTCAAGCCGGGCGACAAGGTCTGGTGTAAAGTGACTGACGCCGACGAATACGACCTGTGGGCTGAACAGATCTAAACGCAAAAAATACGCAAAGCCCCGCTCTCTTGACGAGATGCGGGGCTTTTTTACGGCTATCGTTTGCACATGGAGGGATTCCTATCAACCAACGCATAAGAGGCAGACGGGCATGCGGCAGCATTCGGTCATCCACACGCCGAAACTCGGCGACTACGAAGAACTGACCCGGGTCTGGGAGGCCTCGGTACGCGCCACCCACGACTTTCTGCCGGACAGCTACATCGAACTGCTGAAAAACCTGGTGCTGACCCGCTACCTCGACTCGGTGATGCTGATCTGCACCAAGGATTCGAGCCAGCGCATCACCGGGTTCGCCGGCGTCGCGGCCGGCAAGATCGAAATGCTCTTCATCGCCCCCGACCATCGCGGCCAGGGCCTGGGCAAGAAATTGCTGCGCTATGCCCTGGAACACCTGAACGCCAATGAGCTGGACGTCAACGAACAGAACCCCCAAGCCCTCGGCTTTTACTTCAAACAGGGCTTCGAGGTGATTGGACGCTCGGAGGTCGATGGCATGGGGCAGCCGTAT
Organism: Pseudomonas sp. GL-R-26; assembly: GCF_019947365.1. NCBI lineage: Bacteria > Pseudomonadati > Pseudomonadota > Gammaproteobacteria > Pseudomonadales > Pseudomonadaceae > Pseudomonas > Pseudomonas sp. GL-R-26. Next base: position 47,190 of record NZ_JAGYGI010000003.1, read on the forward strand.
CCGTTGTTGCACATGCGGATGCGTCAGGATCAACAACACGCCCAACATGGCTGACACAACACATGACCAATGTGGGAGCGGGCTTGCTCGCGAAAGCGGTGTGTCAGTCGACATCTATGTTGGGTCTGCCGGCCCTTTCGCGAGCAAGCCCGCTCCCACAAAAGCCAAACAGCGTAAATGGAACCGGGATTAACCGGCGCCAGGCAGGTACAATGCCCACCCCCTTTTTGTTACGGCCCTGACATGACTGACCCGATTCGTCTCTCCAAACGCCTCATCGAACTCGTCGGCTGTTCCCGTCGGGAGGCTGAGCTGTTCATCGAGGGCGGCTGGGTCACCGTCGACGGTGTGGTCATCGACGAGCCGCAATTCAAGGTCGACACCCAGAAAGTCGAGCTTGATCCCGAAGCCAAGGCCACCGCGCCGGAACCTGTGACCCTGCTGCTCAACGTGCCCGCCGGCATGGACGCAGACACCGCCATGGCCACCCTCGGCGCCGAGACGCTGAGCGAAGAGCACCGTTACGGCAAGCGCCCGTTGCGCGGACACTTCCTGCGCCTGACCGCCAGCACCGACCTGCAGGCCAACGCCAGCGGGCTGCTGGTGTTCACCCAGGACTGGAAAATCCTGCGCAAACTCACCGCCGACTCCAGCAAGATCGAGCAAGAGTATGTGGTCGAAGTTGAAGGCGAGATGGTGGCCCACGGCCTGAACCGCTTGAACCACGGCCTGACCTACAAGGGCAAAGAGTTGCCGGCGGTCAAGGCCAGCTGGCAGAACGAGAACCGCCTGCGCTTTGCCATGAAGAACCCGCAGCCGGGCATCATCGCCCTGCTTTGCCAGGCGGTCGGCCTCAAGGTCATCGCCATCCGTCGCATCCGCATCGGCGGCGTGTCCATCGGCAAAGTGCCGGTGGGGCAATGGCGCTACCTGTCCGGCAAAGAGAAGTTCTAAGGCTTTTCTCGCCGCCACACATTTCGGCGCCGCGCCTGGCCGCGACGCCCACAGCTGAATATCAGGACTGCCCACATGATTCATAACGACGTACTGCGCAGCGTGCGCTACATGCTCGACATCAGCGACAAGAAAGTCATCGAGATCATCAAGCTCGGCGGCCTGGACGTGACCCTGCCGGACCTGCTGACCTACCTCGACAAAAAAGAGGAAGACGAGGAAGGCTTCGTACGTTGCCCGGACGAAGTCATGGCGCATTTCCTCGACGGCCTGGTGATCTTCAAGCGCGGCAAGGACGAAAGCCGTCCGCCGCAGCCGATCGAAGTGCCAGTGACCAACAACATCATCCTGAAAAAGCTGCGGGTAGCGTTCGAGCTGAAAGAAGACGACATGCACGCGATCCTCAAGGCCGCCGAGTTCCCGGTGTCCAAGCCTGAGCTGAGCGCACTGTTCCGCAAGTTCGGCCACACCAACTATCGCCCGTGCGGCGACCAGCTGCTGCGCAATTTCCTCAAGGGCCTGACCCTGCGCGTTCGCCCGCAGTAAACGCCCGCTGGCCTTGAGCTGCATGCATGCAGCTCAAGGTCGGGCCATATGTCCCCTCATTCCGCGCAAAAATAGTGGCTCCACTTCTGGCAGCTGACGACTAGGGTGTAAAGACCTCAGTTCTCAGGATTCGCCATGCATCCCTACTTCTCCCTGCAAGGCCGCACCGCCCTGGTGACCGGCGGCACCCGTGGTATCGGCAAGATGATCGCCAAGGCCTATGTCGAGGCGGGTGCCACCGTGTACGTCTGCGCCCGCGACGTCGAAGCCTGCCTGCAAACCGCTGACGAACTCGGTGCACTTGGCCGCTGCCGCGCCATCGCGGCCAACCTCGCCACCGAAGAAGGCGTCCTGCAACTGGCCACCCGCCTGGGCGAGCAGATCACTCATCTGGACATTCTGGTAAACAATGCCGGCACCACCTGGGGCGCACCGCTGGAGAGCTACCCGATCAAGGGCTGGGAGAAGGTCATGCAGCTCAACGTGACCTCGGTGTTCAACTGCATCCAGCAGTTCCTGCCCCTGCTGCGCAAGGCCGGCTCCGAAGCGAATCCGGCGCGGATCATCAACATCGGATCGGTGGCCGGGATTTCCTCCTTCGGCGAGCAGGCGTATGCCTACGGGCCGAGCAAGGCTGCGTTGCACCAACTGTCGAGGATTCTGGCGCGCGAACTGGTCAGCCAGCACATCAACGTCAACGTGATCGCTCCGGGACGGTTTCCGAGCAAGATGACCCAGCACATCGGCAACGATGAACAGGCGCTGGCGCAGGACACGGCGCTGATCCCGATGAAGCGTTGGGGTCGCGAGGAGGAGATGGCGGCGCTGGCGATCAGCCTGGCAAGTACCGCTGGAGCCTATATGACCGGGAACATCATTCCGCTGGATGGCGGGTTCAGTCTCTGAAATCGGCGGTGCGGCCTTCGCGAGCAAGTCGGATCGCCGCACCGCCGCTCCCAAAGGGCTCTCGAGCGCACACAAAATTTGTGTCCATCACAAAACCTGTGGGAGCGTGGCTTGCCCGCGATGACGGACTGACAGGCGCCACCGAGCCAAAGGCCGTGTGGGTTATCATGCCGGCCTTAATTCCGCCTCGACCCCAAACCATGACCTACAGCGTTTCCCCCATCGGCTTCGTGCGCTCCTGCTTCAAGGAGAAGTTCGCCATTCCGCGCCAACCCCAACTGGCCCCGGCTGCCCGTGGCGTGCTGGAACTGGTGGCGCCATTCGATCAAGGGGACGCGGTGCAAGGCCTGGAGCAGGTCAGTCACGTGTGGCTGCTATTCCTGTTCCACCAGGCCCTGGAGGAAAAACCTCGCTTGAAGGTTCGCCCTCCTCGCCTCGGCGGCAATAAATCCATGGGCGTGTTCGCCACCCGCGCCACCCACCGCCCCAATGGCATCGGGCAGTCGGTGGTGAAACTGGACAAGGTCGAAGCCGGCCGGTTGTGGATCTCGGGCATCGATCTGTTGGATGGCACGCCGATTCTCGATATCAAACCCTACGTGCCCTACGCCGACATCATCGATACAGCCACCAACAGCATCGCCAGCGCTGCGCCACAGCTGATTCCCGTGCAGTGGATGGACACAGCGCTGCAACAGGCTCACGAGCATGCCCAGCGCCTTGCAGAGCCCTTGGTCGAGTTGATCGAGCAATGCCTGGCGCAAGATCCACGCCCGGCCTATCAAACGCCTGCACCGGAGCGGGAGTACGGCGCGCAGTTCTGGGATGTCGATGTGCGCTGGCACTATCCGACACCGGAGCTGATCCGCGTGCTGGAAGTCATTCCCGCGAAAACCTGAACCCCGGAAACAAGAAAGCCCGCGTCACCTTCTCAGGTCACGCGGGCTTTCTTTGTGCTACGCAGCAACTGTAGGAGCTGGCTTGCCAGCGATGAACTCGAATACACCGCGTTTAACCGGTAAACACGCGTTATCGTCGACGACCATCGCGAGCAAGCTCGTTCCTACACGTGACCTGCGGTCACTTTTCGACGAACGCACGCTCGATCAGGTAATCACCCGGCTCGCGCATCCGCGGCGAAACCTTCAGGCCGAAGCTGTTCAGCACTTCGCTGGTCTCGTCGAGCATGCTCGGGCTGCCGCACAGCATGGCGCGGTCGTCCTGCGGGTTGATCGGTGGCAGACCGATGTCGCTGAACAGCTTGCCGCTGCGCATCAGGTCGGTCAGGCGACCTTCGTTCTCGAACGGCTCACGGGTCACGGTCGGGTAGTAGATCAACTTGTCACGCAGCGCGTCGCCGAAGAACTCGTTCTGCGGCAGGTGCTCGGTGATGAACTCGCGGTAAGCGACTTCGTTGACGTAACGCACGCCGTGGCACAGGATCACTTTTTCGAAACGCTCGTAGGTTTCCGGGTCCTGGATGACGCTCATGAACGGCGCCAGGCCGGTACCGGTGCTGAGCAGGTACAAATGTTTGCCAGGCTTCAAGTCATCCAGTACCAGCGTGCCGGTAGGCTTCTTGCTGATGATGATCTCGTCGCCTTCCTTCAGATGCTGCAACTGCGAAGTCAGCGGACCATCAGGCACCTTGATGCTGAAGAACTCGAGATGCTCTTCCCAGTTCGGGCTGGCAATCGAGTAAGCGCGCATAAGCGGGCGGCCGTTGGGCTGTTGCAGGCCGATCATCACGAACTGACCGTTCTCGAAGCGCAGGCCCGGATCACGGGTGCACTTGAAGCTGAACAGAGTGTCGTTCCAGTGATGAACACTGAGGACACGCTCGTGGTTCATGTTGCTCATGTACGTGGGACTCCTGGAGATTTGTCTGCGCGTGTTCGGCGCCTGCTCTGCAAAAAAGCCAGCTCTGCGCAATTGCATCGCATTCTAAAGGCAGAGACAATATCTGTTAAATGGATTATTAAGATAAGGGTTATCGGTTATATCGATATGCGATTTACTCTCCGTCAACTTCAAGTATTCGTCGCCGTCGCCCAGCAGGAAAGCGTGTCCCGTGCCGCGGGCCTGCTCAACCTCTCGCAATCGGCGGCGAGCACCTCGATCACCGAACTGGAGCGCCAGTGTAGCTGCCAGTTGTTCGACCGTGCCGGCAAACGGTTGAGCCTGAACGCCCTCGGTAAACAGCTGTTGCCGCAAGCGGTGGCGCTGCTGGACCAGGCCAAGGAAATCGAAGACCTGCTCAACGGCAAGTCCGGTTTCGGCTCGCTGGCCGTGGGCGCGACCCTGACCATCGGCAATTACCTGGCCACCTTGCTGATCGGCAGTTTCATGCAGCGCCACCCGGAAAGCCAAGTGAAGCTGCACGTGCAGAATACTGCCAATATCGTGCAGCAAGTGGCCCACTATGAAATTGATCTGGGTCTAATCGAAGGCGACTGCAGCCACCCGGACATCGAAGTGCAAAGCTGGGTCGAGGACGAACTGGTGGTGTTTTGCGCCCCTCAGCATCCGTTGGCCAAACGTGGCACGGCCACCATGGACGAGTTGAGCCACGAAGCCTGGATCTTGCGCGAACAGGGCTCAGGTACGCGATTGACCTTCGATCAAGCCATGCGCCATCACCGCACTTCGTTAAACATCCGCCTCGAGCTTGAGCACACCGAAGCGATCAAACGCGCGGTGGAATCAGGTTTGGGGATTGGCTGTATTTCCAGGCTGGCTTTGCGCGACGCATTCCGCCGTGGCAGCCTGGTGCCTGTCGAGACGCCGGATCTGGATCTGGCGCGACAGTTTTATTTCATCTGGCATAAACAAAAATATCAGACCTCGGCGATGCGCGAGTTTCTCGATCTGTGCCGCGCCTTCACTGCCGGGGTTCAGCGCAGCGACGAGATCGTACTGCCGACGATCGCTTAGAGCAGAATCACCGCCCACACCAGGGCAATCATGCTCAATGCCACGAACTGGGCGGCACTGCCCATGTCCTTGGCATTCTTGGACAGCGGGTGCCGCTCAAGGGAAATTCGATCGATGGCCGCTTCCACCGCCGAGTTGAGCAACTCGACGATCAACGCCAACAGGCATACAGCGATCAACAACGCCCGTTCGACCCGGCTGACATTCAGGAAGAACGACAAAGGAATCAGGATGACGTTGAGCAACACCAATTGCCGAAAGGCGGCTTCACCGGTGAAGGCTGCGCGCAGGCCGTCCAGCGAATAACCGGAAGCATTGAGAATACGTTTCAGGCCGGTCTGGCCTTTGAAAGGTGACATAGAGTGGGCAACTGGCAAAAAAGAAGTGGGAAAGCTAGTTCAACCAAAGTCAAAAAAGCGTGAATTTGCCAGCCTTTAATGGCTGGAAATTGACTCAAGTTGTTGCAAGAGCAGCGCGGCCTGAGTCCGGGTCCGCACATTCAGTTTACGGAAAATCGCGGTCACGTGCGCCTTGATAGTGGCCTCGGAAACGCTCAGCTCGTAGGCGATCTGCTTGTTCAGCAAGCCTTCGCAGACCATGGTCAGCACGCGGAACTGTTGCGGGGTGAGGCTGGCAAGACCTTCGCTGGCCGCCTTGGCCTCATCCGAGACGCTGACCGCTTCGAACGCCTGCGGCGGCCAGAACACATCGCCGTCAAGGACTGCACGCACGGCCTTCTGGATCACACTCAAGTCGCTGGATTTGGGAATGAAGCCACTGGCGCCGAATTCACGAGACTTGACCATGATGGTCGCCTCTTCCTGGGCCGAGACCATGACCACCGGAATCTGCGGGTACTGGCCGCGCAGCAGGACCAGCCCGGAAAAACCGTAGGCCCCTGGCATGTTCAGGTCCAGCAGCACCAGATCCCAGTCGGACTTTTCCGTCAGGCGGACTTCCAGTTCGGCGATGCTCGCCACTTCCACCAGACGGACGTCCGGGCCAAGGCCCAGGGTCAGCGCTTGATGCAAGGCACTACGAAAAAGTGGGTGGTCATCGGCAATCAGGATTTCGTATGTGGCCATTTTTCAAATGATCCTGTTTTTCATGGGACGCCCGATGAATTCGGACCTCGCCAAAGCAAGTCAAGACACAGCCACGGAGCTGCACTGACAAGGCACGCTCAACGCAAAAAACGGCGTCGAAAATTCCGACCGCACCCTAATCGGCGCCAAGCATGCCCAGCGAAGCCGGGGTGGTCAAGCAGCATGGCCGGTACACTTTATTGCAGTATTCGCGACAATCAGTCCATCAATGGGGAGACCGACCGGACATAGGGCATCAACTCGGCGTGCGCCGGGGTCGAAACGTTCATGTCCAACTGGTGTTTGGCGTCGAGGTAATGCTGGCTGAACACATCGAAATAGGCGTCCAGCGCCGAAGCGGCGGCGACATCGCCTGCAAGGTCGAGGCACAGCGCCGCCACTTCCGCGGTGCACAGATGCTCGCTGCGGGTCGAGCGGCGCAACCGGTAGCGGGAGAGCTTCTCCGGCAGCAGGCTGAGGATCGGCAATCGATCGAAATAGGGGCTCTTGCGAAAGATCTTTCGCGCTTCGGTCCAGGTCGCATCCAGCAGAATGAACAGCGGGCGCTTCGTGCCATCGACGTCAACGCTGTTTGTCACGCGCTCAGGTTCGACGTACTCACCCGGAAACACCAGGTAAGGCTGCCATTGCGGGTCGGACAACAGCGCCAGCAACTTCGGATCGGTCTCGGTGCGGGACCAGATGAAGGCATGGTTGTCAGGTACCACGTCGGCGATCAGCCAACCGGTGTTGCTCGGTTTGAACACTTCCTTATTGGTCATGATCAGGCACACGCCGGAGCGGGTAGCGACCTGCGGGCGCCATGCGCACAGGCAGTGGCTCTCGATCACCCGGCAGTCACGGCAGCGCGTCGCGCGCCAGCCGCGGGCCTGAATCGGCTTGATGCCCTCCTCCTCACGCTGATCGCGCAAGCGGGCTACGGCATTCAAGGCAAAGCGCGCGGGGGTATGACTCATAGCGGGCAACGCCCACAGAGAAGGGAAATCGACACGAAAAACACTCGATAGGGTAAAAAGTGCCAGCAGTTTACCAGACCGCCCGGCGCAAGCCTGTACCGTCCAGCCCGCCTCCCCTATAATTCGCCGCCACTGAACGCACAGCCACGTGACGGGTCCAACCCCCATCACTGAACCAGGAGAGTTTCATGCTGCGCCTTATCGTTCCTACCGCGGCCATTTTGCTGGCGTCGTCCTTCAGCGCCCAGGCTGCGTCCTTGAAAGACACGGAACTGAACAAAATGCTGCAAAACGTCGCCACCCAGAGCAGCGTCGGCACTCCTCGAGCGATCAACGAAGACATCCTTGATCAAGGCTACACCGTTGAAGGCAAACAGCTGATCAACCATCTGAGCGTGCAGAGCAGCCACGCCGACAAGATGCGTTCAGACCCGAAAGCCGTGTACTTCCAGTTGGGAGCTTCTGTCTGCCGAAACGAAGGGTTTCGCAAGCTGATGGCCAAGGGCGCGATCATGCGTTACGACTTCACCGAGGTGAAGACCAACCGCCCGGTCGGCTCCGCAAGCTTCCAGGAATCGGATTGCCTGCAACCGGCCAAGAAGAAAAAGTAATCACCTGGTATTGGCGCGCCGTTGTTCATCTTCGGCGCGCAGTTCTGCCAGCAGCGCCTGCAAGTAATGTGAACGGCGTTCGCCACCGCGCAAACGCCGGCAGCACTCCTCTTCGAGACTCAAATGATGGGTCTCGGCTGATGACTTCAGCAATCGATACAGTTGCGTATCGATCTCCAGAACGACTTTGGCCATGGTTTCCCGCCTCCCTGCACTTCACTCATGTTTGAGTGATAAATCCTTGAACCGCTTGTACCGTGCGCCTTGCCGTTGACGCAAAGTTGTCGTGTGACACCTGTAACTTAGTAAATCAGAGTGCAGCACATGCGACGTGCGTTCAGACGAGCGGTGAAAGCACCTTGCAAATCGTCAATAAGCGGTTGCCAGGAAAGACTTTGTGGCGCAATGATCAAGGCAACGCAAATCACTGTGAAGGTCTAGATTTCAGGGTATCCACCTATACTTCTTCAAGGCTGGAAAGGGGCTGGCCGTCGCTTGTCGTGTTATGCGAACGTTTCTTTTATCCAAGGGAAAACAGAGCCTGTTTGGATGATCCGATGCCTTTCGGGTCAAGTAGGTCGCCCAGGCATGGGCCTGGGCAGACAGCGACACATGAAGTGTCGTGGCACCGACTTACGTTGTCGGGCCGAGGGTTCTGTGCATAAGGAGAAGTTGAATGCCTTACCAACCGAATGACCTCCTGAGCCGTCATTTTGAAGAAAGCGGCCACGACCTCATCAGCAAGGTCGAAGAACAACTCAAGCTGATTTCACCCAACAGCCCGAACATCCCGATCTACCGCGACATGGTCCTGACCGTGCTGCGCATGGCCCAGGAAGACCACAATCGCTGGAATGCCAAAATCACCCTACAAGCCCTGCGCGAACTGGAACAGGCTTTCCGCGTGCTCGAACAATTCAAGGGGCGGCGCAAGGTCACTGTTTTCGGCTCGGCCCGTACCCCCATGGAACATCCGCTCTACAGCATGGCCCGGGAACTCGGCGCTGCGCTAGCGCGCTCGGACATGATGGTGATCACTGGCGCCGGCGGCGGCATCATGGCCGCCGCCCATGAGGGCGCAGGCCTGACACACAGCCTGGGCTTCAACATCACCCTGCCCTTCGAGCAGCATGCCAACCCCACTGTCGATGGCACGACCAACCTGTTGCCCTTCCACTTCTTCTTCACCCGCAAGCTGTTCTTCGTCAAGGAAGCCGATGCCTTGGTGCTGTGTCCGGGTGGCTTCGGTACGCTGGATGAAGCACTGGAAGTGCTGACGCTAATCCAGACCGGCAAGAGCCCATTGGTACCCGTGGTGCTGCTCGACGCGCCGGGCGGCAAGTTCTGGCAAGGCGCACTGGACTTCATTCACCAGCAACTGGAGGAAAACCACTACATCCTGCCCACTGACATGAAGCTGGTGAAACTGGTCTACAACGTCGAAGAAGCGGTAGAGCATATCAACCAGTTCTACAGCAACTTCCACTCCAGTCGCTGGCTCAAGCATCAGTTCCTGATTCGCATGAATCACACACTCAGCGACCACGCACTCGAACACATGCAGGAGGCTTTCGCCGACCTGTGCCTGAGCGATCACTTCCATCAGCGCGCTTACAGTGGTGAGGAACATGACGAAGCCGAGTTCAGCCATCTGGTGCGGCTAGTCTTCAACTTCAACGCCCGCAATCATGGACGTCTGCGCGAGCTTGTGGACTACATCAACCTGCCGGAAAACTGGGCACAATCAAAACCCCAAGTACAACAACGCACCCGGGAACCGTCAAAGGTTTCATGAGGCATAAAAAACGGCCCGCTATCGAAATAGCGGGCCGTTTCAGTTCAATCATCCATTCCTCGACCACTGAAGAGGCGGTTGATCATTTCCATGGAGTATCCCCGATACGCCAGGAACCTGCCTTGCTTGGCTCGCTCCCGGGCGTCTGCCGGCAATTGCCCGGAGAACTTGCGCCGCCAGGTATCGATCAATTGCTCCTGCCAGTCGAAACCGCTCTCACGCAGGGCGAGTTCAATATCGGTGCGCTGCAGGCCGCGCTGGCCCAACTCTTCACGAATGCGTAAAGGGCCATAACCGGAACGGGCGCGGTAGGAAACGAAACTTTCGAGGTAACGGCTTTCGGACAACAACCCCTCTTCCGTCAACCGGTCGAGTGCTGTTTCGATCATTTCAGGAATGGCGCCGCGCTGACGCAGTTTACGCGTCAGCTCGACACGACCGTGCTCGCGCCGTGCGAGCAGGTCCATTGCAGTTCGCCGCACCGCGACGAGTGTATCGAGTACGGCGGTCATCGCTTCGATCAGATATCAGCGTCAGCCAGGTCGTCTTCGGTCTCTTTGACCGCAGAAGCTTTGGCGTCTGCTACCGACGAAGGGGACAGCAGCTTGTCACGCAGTTGCTTCTCCAGCTTTGCCGCGACTTCCGGGTTGTCTGCCAGGAACTTGGCCGAGTTGGCCTTGCCCTGACCGATCTTGGTGCCTTCATAGGCATACCAGGCACCGGACTTCTCGACGAAACCGTGCAGAACACCCAGGTCGATCATCTCACCGTTGAGGTAGATGCCCTTGCCGTAAAGAATCTGGAACTCGGCCTGACGGAACGGCGAAGCCACCTTGTTCTTCACAACCTTGACGCGGGTTTCGCTACCGACGACTTCATCACCTTCTTTCACCGCGCCAGTGCGGCGGATGTCCAGACGAACCGATGCGTAGAACTTCAGTGCGTTACCACCGGTGGTGGTTTCCGGGCTACCGAACATCACGCCGATTTTCATACGGATCTGGTTGATGAAGATCACCAGGCAGTTGGCGTTCTTGATGTTACCGGTGATTTTACGTAGCGCCTGGGACATCAGACGGGCTTGCAAGCCCACATGCATGTCACCCATTTCGCCTTCGATTTCAGCCTTTGGCACCAGGGCGGCCACGGAGTCGACGATGATCACGTCAACCGCGTTGGAACGCACCAGCATGTCGGTGATTTCCAGGGCCTGTTCGCCGGTGTCCGGCTGGGAAACCAGCAGGTCGTCGACGTTGACGCCCAGCTTGCCGGCGTACTCAGGGTCGAGGGCGTGTTCGGCGTCGACGAATGCGCAGGTCGCGCCGGCTTTTTGAGCCTGGGCGATCACGGACAAGGTCAGCGTCGTTTTACCGGAAGATTCAGGACCGTAGATTTCAACGATACGGCCTTTTGGCAGACCGCCGATGCCGAGAGCAATGTCCAGACCCAGAGAGCCAGTGGAGATGGCCGGGATCGCCTGACGGTCCTGATCGCCCATACGCATTACGGCACCCTTGCCGAATTGACGTTCGATCTGACCCAGGGCCGCAGCCAAGGCTTTCTTCTTGTTGTCGTCCATTAAAGTCCTCACGTAATCAATAAGGCCTGACGGCCAACACCTGTATAAGTAGCCAGTATTATTCCACAGCGATTCCGGATCGCCTACCCCTGATTTGAGATTTCTGCCGCGGCATACCGCAGCAGCCCCTCTAGCGCGGCCCTCACCGTTTGTCGGCGGACGTCGTCGCGATTACCCGGGAAGTGCTGCCGCTCACAGAACACCTGGTCTCCAACGCCCCAGGCCAGCCATACCGTGCCAACCGGCTTGTTCGCCGTTCCACCATCCGGCCCGGCGATGCCACTGACCGCCACGGAGAAATACGCGCTGTTTTTCTTCTGCGCCCCCCGCACCATGGCCTCGACCACCTCGCGACTGACCGCGCCCACGGTGGTGAACAATTCCACCGGGACATCCAGTTGCAGGGTTTTCTGCCGGTTGGAGTAGGTGACATAACCGGCCTCGAACCAGGCCGAACTCCCGGGGATACGGGTGATTGCCTCGGCGATGCCTCCGCCGGTGCAGGACTCCGCCGTGGTGACGTGGGCATTGAGAACCTGCAGGCGTCTGCCGAGTTCGGCGGCGAGCTGGGTGATTTCGTTCACGGTCATCTCCTGATCGGGCGGGATGAGGTTAACCGTACACGAGCAGACCGCACTTGCAAGCAACAGGAGCGATCAAAATGTAAAGAACCAAAGGCTCTGGAAAAGGCCTGTCGGGGAATCAATCTTCGGCGTCACCGGACGGGGCATGACCGACCCCCATACGCTTGGCCACCCAACGCTCATACAACCCCAGAACTACTTCTGTCCCGGCCATCGCCGCTAAACAACCACCCGCACAGGCAGCCCAAATGGAAACATTGGCGGCGTGCAGCAGCATGATGACCGAGGCGCCGCAGATCATGCTGGAGCCAGATCGCAGGCTCAGGCGTCGGACAAGGAGCCAGCCACGAACGCCCTCTTTATCGGCACGCCACATTTCACCAGTAACGCCACCGAGTATTGGCAGACTGATGACCAGCCACAGAGGCATGTCCAGCAACGCATATTGCTCAGCGGTCATTTCATGCCTCCTTGAGTGAACGGTCACACCGCGTTCTTGCCTAGATAGGCAAGCAGGTTATGCATCAATGCATATTTAGTCAATGCGTTAACGCATTGAAAAGATGATCCAATGTTTTCAGCACGCGAAAAAAACCCGCTCGGGAAGCGGGTTCTATCTGAACGCAGGGAGTGTTAGCGGGCGTACATACCCCACCAGAAAACATGCCCCAGGATAACAATCGGCTCCTCCTGGACTTCCTGAAAGGTGTAATCTTCGTCCGGATGCTCATCACGATTGAAGCTGCGCAAACGAATCCCGGTCGGCAGGCGATACAGCTGCTTCACCCGCAATTGGCCGTTGTGATTGATTGCATAAAGGTCGCCATCAACGATATCGCCAATGCCACACTTGCCGGCATTGACCCCGACCGTGGCGCCATCGCGCAGTACCGGCAACATGCTGTTGCCCCGCACTGTCACGCACTTGGCCTGGTCGAACTGCACGCCATTATGGCGCAGGCTTCGCTTGCCGAAGCGCAGGCTAGAGCGCTCGCTCTCCTCGATAACGAATCTTCCTGATCCTGCAGCCAATTCAACCTCGCGAAGAAAGGGGACCGACACCTCGTCGTCATCGACAGGGGTATCGTCATCCCACAGACTTATATCCTTGAGTTCCGAATGCACTGGAGCGCGCCCGGCATTAGCGGCAGACGAGACGTCCGCGCGGCCACGCAACTGGTCGGTACTCAAGGAGAAATACTCGGCGATCTTCGAAATATGTTTATCCGAAGGATCGACGATCTTCCCGCTGAGAATGCGCGAGAGCGTGGATTGAGGCACGCCGGTGCGACGGTGAAGCTCCGTGGGGGAGATCCCGTGCTGATCGAGCAATGCTCTTAATACGGTAGATACGTTGCGTTTATGCATAACCCGCATAGTGCTTGGTCTTCTCAAAGAAGACAATGCCGATTTGCATAATCGGTGCATAACATGATTTTTGCATCGTAAAAGATGTCACCCGGCCGTGGCGCCTGCGTTGGGTAGACCGCCCATGGTAACCTTGCGCCCATCGCGGAAAAGCCCGGCCGTAGCCCCGCTTTTGCCCCACCTCTTTCAACGAGCTTCCCGACAATCCGATGAATAAAGCCGTCTCCGACCTGTCCTCCCACACCCCGATGATGCAGCAGTACTGGCGCCTGAAAAACCAGCACCCGGATCAGCTGATGTTCTACCGCATGGGCGACTTCTACGAGATCTTCTATGAAGACGCGAAGAAGGCCGCCAAGTTGCTGGACATCACCCTGACGGCCCGCGGGCAGTCGGCTGGCCAGGCGATTCCGATGTGCGGGATTCCTTACCACGCCGCCGAGGGTTACCTGGCAAAGCTGGTGAAGCTTGGCGAATCGGTGGTGATCTGCGAGCAGGTCGGCGACCCGGCCACCAGCAAAGGGCCGGTGGAGCGGCAGGTCGTGCGCATCATCACGCCGGGGACGGTGAGTGACGAGGCGTTGCTCGACGAGCGTCGGGACAACCTGATCGCCGCCGTCCTGGGCGATGAGCGCCTGTTCGGCCTGGCGGTGCTGGACATCACCAGCGGCAACTTCAGCGTGCTGGAAATCAAGGGTTGGGAAAACCTGCTGGCGGAACTGGAGCGGGTCAACCCGGTGGAGTTGCTGATCCCGGATGACTGGCCCAAGGACTTGCCGGCGGAAAAACGCCGTGGTGTGCGTCGCCGTGCGCCGTGGGATTTCGAGCGCGACTCGGCGCTCAAAAGCCTGTGCCAGCAATTCTCGACTCAGGATCTCAAGGGCTTTGGCTGCGAAAACCTGACCCTGGCGATCGGCTCCGCCGGTTGCCTGCTGGCCTACGCCAAGGAAACCCAGCGCACCGCCCTGCCTCATTTGCGCAGCCTGCGTCATGAGCGCCTGGACGACACCGTGGTGCTCGATGGCGCCAGCCGTCGCAACCTGGAGCTCGACACCAACCTGGCCGGGGGGCGCGACAACACCCTGCAATCGGTGGTGGACCGCTGCCAGACCGCCATGGGCAGCCGCTTGCTGACCCGCTGGCTGAATCGCCCGTTGCGCGATTTGACGGTGCTGTTGGCGCGTCAGACTTCGATCACTTGCCTGCTCGACGGTTACCGCTTCGAAAGGCTGCAACCGCAGCTCAAGGAAATCGGCGACATCGAGCGAATTCTTGCGCGGATCGGCCTGCGTAATGCCCGCCCCCGCGACCTCGCCCGCTTGCGTGACGCCCTCGGCGCACTGCCGGAATTGCAAGTGGCAATGACGGAGCTCGAAGCCCCGCATCTCCAGCAACTCGCCACCATCACCAGCACCTACCCGGAACTGGCGGCATTGCTGGAAAAAGCCATCATCGACAACCCGCCCGCCGTCATTCGTGATGGCGGCGTGCTGAAAACCGGCTACGACAGCGAACTCGACGAACTGCAGTCGCTGAGCGAAAACGCCGGGCAATTCCTGATCGACCTTGAAGCACGGGAAAAGGCCCGCACCGGCCTGTCGCACCTGAAGGTCGGTTACAACCGCATCCACGGCTACTTCATCGAGCTTCCAAGCAAGCAGGCGGAATCAGCACCGGCCGACTACATTCGCCGCCAGACGCTCAAAGGCGCCGAGCGTTTCATTACGCCGGAACTCAAGGCGTTCGAAGACAAGGCACTGTCAGCCAAGAGCCGTGCCCTGGCCCGCGAGAAGATGCTGTACGAAGCACTGCTCGAAGACCTGATCAGCCAGCTGCCACCGCTGCAGGACACCGCCGGCGCCCTGGCCGAGCTGGACGTCTTGAGCAACCTGGCCGAACGTGCGCTGAACCTCGACCTGAACTGCCCGCGCTTCGTCAGTGAACCGTGCATGCGCATCACTCAAGGTCGCCACCCGGTGGTCGAACAAGTGCTGACCACGCCGTTCGTGGCCAACGACCTGAGCCTGGACGACAACACCCGCATGCTGGTGATCACCGGTCCGAACATGGGCGGTAAATCCACCTACATGCGTCAGACCGCCTTGATCGTGCTCCTGGCCCACATCGGCAGCTTCGTGCCGGCAGCCAGTTGCGAACTGTCGTTGGTCGACCGCATCTTCACCCGGATCGGCTCCAGCGATGACCTGGCCGGCGGGCGTTCGACCTTCATGGTGGAAATGAGCGAAACCGCGAACATCCTGCACAACGCCACCGAGCGCAGCCTGGTGCTGATGGACGAAGTCGGGCGCGGCACCAGCACCTTCGACGGTCTGTCCCTGGCATGGGCCGCTGCCGAGCGCCTGGCGCATCTGCGTGCATACACGCTGTTCGCCACCCACTACTTTGAACTGACCGTCCTGCCGGAAGCACAGCCGCTGGTGGCCAACGTGCACCTCAATGCCACCGAGCACAACGAGCGCATCGTGTTCCTGCACCACGTGCTGCCAGGGCCGGCCAGCCAGAGTTATGGCCTGGCCGTTGCGCAACTGGCAGGCGTACCGAGCGAAGTCATCACCCGCGCTCGAGAGCATCTGAGCCGCCTGGAAGACACCGCCCTGCCCCATGAAACACCGGCACCAGCCAAAGGCAAACCGGCGGCTCCGCAGCAAAGCGATCTGTTTGCCAGCCTGCCGCACCCGGTGCTGGATGACTTGGCCAAGCTCGACCTGGACAACATGACGCCACGTCGTGCTCTCGAAATGCTCTATACACTAAAGACACGGATCTAACGCAGCGGCTTGCAAGCTGTTAGAATCTCGCGCGGTTTGGGATGCTGCTGGCTAATAGCCTGGCCAGCAGACTATCGCTCCCGAACCTGGCGACCCCTACGAGAAGGGGCGCAGCAAGCCGCGCCTGAGGAGAAAATTAGAAATGACCTTCGTCGTCACCGACAACTGCATCAAGTGCAAGTACACCGACTGCGTAGAAGTCTGTCCGGTGGACTGCTTTTACGAAGGCCCGAATTTCCTGGTGATCCACCCGGATGAGTGCATCGATTGCGCGCTGTGCGAACCTGAATGCCCTGCTGTAGCTATCTTCTCCGAAGATGAGGTTCCGGCCGGCATGGAGAACTTCATCGAACTGAACGCTGAGTTGGCCGATATCTGGCCGAACATCACCGAGAAGAAAGATTCGATGCCTGATGCAGAAGACTTTGATCGCATCATCAACAAATCTGTAGGCAGCAAGATCGCAGACCTCGAACGCTGATTACCCCCGCGTTCGCGAAAAAGGCCCCACAAGGGCCTTTTTGCTTTTCTGCAGGCAAAAAAAGGGGCGGTTTGACCCGCCCACATTTTTTCCCTATTCCCTGTGTTCCTTTTCATCGTCCTGATGAATCGCGTCCTGCGATATCCATATCCTTCATCCATGAAGGACGTGTCTGTCCGTCGACACAAGCTGAATATTAGAGTTTTCCCCTGCGGGATCAATCGCCCCTTGGTACGAACTCTAACTGTCACACGTCTTTAATAATAAAAAATATCTATATAAATCAATAAGATATAGTAACAAAGCGCTCAGCATGGACGACTGCCAGGGTGTAAAAATAACGAACACTTACGCAACAGTAAGCCTAGGCTTACAGCACGGAACCAAAATCCCGAGGGGACTCGACCTCCTGGCCAGGCAATAAATGTATGCTCAGCCCATCTCCTGCAACCCCATAGGCTGTTTTCGGTAAAGCTGGCTTGCGCTAATGTATCCGGGCTCGTTGTGAGCGTTGCTGTAACAACGCTCGGCCCTCGATGAGTAGCCGCTCCCGACTGTCCTGAAAAAACCCTCAGCCTCTAAAGCTGATTTTATTGCCAGGTTCTCAGTCGGGCCGTTTGCCGTTTACTGTCATCAGTCAGTGACGTCGCAAAAGCCGGTGGCAAAGCTGTACGTTCAAGCGTTCGGATGTTGGTCGTACTGGCCGCCTTTGGCCAGTACCGCCCACACGATTCGCGCCAGTTTGTTCGCCAGCGCGCACGCGACGACATTGGAGTGGCGACGCGTCAGCAGCTCTCGAACCCAAGGTCCAAGGGCGTCTTCACGCTTGTCGATATGTTGCATGATGGCCCGCGCACCCTGCACCAGTAGCCGGCGTATGTGCTTATCGCCGCGTTTTGTAATCCCCAGCAGCACTGTCTTTCCGCCGGTTGAATGCTGCTTCGGCACCAACCCCAACGAAGCCGCGAAATCACGTCCACTGCGATAATTCGATGCGTCCCCTATATCCGCCAGCAGCGCGCTGGCAGTAATCGGGCCGATGCCTGGAATACTCTGCAAGCGACGCGCGGCATCGTCTTCTTCCAACTGCTGCTTCAAGTCGGACTCGATGTCCTTGATTTCATCATTAAGCTGTTGGATTTGATAATAGAGGCGCATCACCAGGCCCTTGAGGCGCAATGGAACCGGGTGTTGTGGGTCATCCAGCAACGCTGGCACGCGGTGCAACGCAGTGACCCCAATAGGCAGGCTGATCCCGAACTCCAACAGAAAACCGTGGATCTGATTAGTCGCCTCGGTGCGATGGCCAATCAATGAATCACGAACACGGTGCAGGGCTGAAAGCGTTTGCTGCTCTTCGGTTTTGATCGAGCAGAAGCGCATCGCGGGGCGGCTCGCCGCCTCGCAAATCGCTTCGGCATCAATGAAGTCGTTTTTGTTGCCTTTGACGAACGGTTTGACGTACTGCGGGGCGATCAGCTTCACCTCGTGGCCCAATGCACCGATCTGTCGAGCCAGCCAGTGGGCGCCGCCGCAGGACTCCATCACCACCGTGCAGGCTGGCAGTTGGGCCAATGTGCTGAGCAACTGGCTGCGGTTGGTTTTTTTGCGCAATACCTGATGGCCTCTGGCGTCCTGGCCATGCAGGTGGAAACTGTGTTTGCCAATGTCGATACCGAGAAGTGTCATCGTGTTCATGAGAGATCCTCCGCCCGAAAACGAGAAAAGCCCTGCAAGCGTAAACCTGCAGGGCTTCTCGGTCAGGCTGACCATCTCATTAAACCCCGAGCCAGTCGGGGTTTTTCATGCCATCGCAGTGAGTGCCTTATTGGAACAGCGACTCGCTCGACAGACCATTTTTTTCCAGGATCTCGCGCAGCCGCTTCAAGCCTTCCACCTGAATCTGTCTGACTCGTTCACGGGTCAGGCCGATTTCCAGGCCTACGTCTTCAAGGGTGCTGCTTTCATGACCGCGCAGGCCAAAGCGGCGTACAACCACTTCGCGTTGCTTGTCGGTCAGTTCCGAGAGCCATTGATCGATGCTCTGGGACAGGTCGTCGTCCTGCAACAGTTCGCATGGATCGGTTGGACGGTCGTCAGTCAGGGTATCGAGCAGGGTTTTATCCGAATCCGGACCCAGCGAGACGTCGACCGAAGAAACCCGTTCATTTAGGCCGAGCATACGCTTGACCTCTCCCACCGGTTTTTCCAGCAGGTTGGCGATTTCTTCGGGAGAGGGTTCATGGTCGAGTTTTTGCGTCAGCTCCCGCGCGGCCCGCAGGTACACATTCAGCTCCTTGACCACATGGATCGGCAGCCGGATGGTCCGGGTCTGATTCATGATTGCGCGTTCGATGGTCTGGCGAATCCACCAGGTCGCGTAGGTCGAGAAGCGGAAGCCGCGTTCCGGATCGAACTTCTCCACCGCCCGGATCAAGCCGAGGTTGCCCTCTTCGATCAGGTCCAGCAGCGACAGCCCACGATTGACGTAGCGTCGGGCGATTTTCACCACCAGGCGCAGGTTGCTTTCAATCATGCGTTTGCGCCCGGCCGGATCGCCACTTTGCGACAGGCGCGCAAAATGAACTTCTTCTTCGGGTGATAGCAGGGGAGAGAAACCAATTTCATTGAGATACAGCTGCGTGGCATCAAGTGCCCGCGTGTAGTCAATGTACTTGTGTTGTTTCAACGATGCGGAGTGTTTGGATTTGGCACGAACGGAAGGTGGAGCCGCCCCTTCATCATTCGACATCGAATCCGTATCGATGCTGCTCTCCATCAGGAGAACCTCATCGTCGATGTCAAACTCCGGCACTTCTTTACTGAGAGCCATTGTTATAGTCCTTTGGTGAGTTCGACCTCAAGCTCAAGCGGCGCCTTTCTCCCTGGCAACGCTGGAGCCTGTCCCCTCTACGCGACGGAACAGGCTGGTAAGCGATCAACGACGTGGCAGGAATTGCAGCGGATCTACAGGTTTACCTTGGCGGCGAATCTCAAAATGCAGTTTCACCCGGTCTGTACCCGTTGACCCCATTTCGGCAATTGTCTGTCCGACCTTGACCTGCTGCCCCTCCCGAACCAACAGCCTGCGGTTATGTCCGTAGGCGCTTACGTAGGTTTCACTGTGCTTGATGATTACTAATTCGCCGTAGCCCCTTAAGCCACTCCCGGCGTATACCACCGTCCCATCAGACGCAGCTAAAACAGGCTGTCCCAAATCTCCGGCGATATCAATTCCTTTATTCAAACTACCGTTTGAAGAGAATTTTCCAATAAGAATGCCATTAGATGGCCATCCCCAGCCGGTCGGGGCTGGTCCGGGAGGGGGCAATGGAGCGGGTTCAGACTTGCTCGCGACGGACGGTACAACCGTCGTTGTGCTGGTGGTCGTACCGTTTGCCGAACGACGGATGACCGTGGTTTTACTCGACGACGAAGGCGTTGAACTGGACGAACTGACCACCGCCGTGGACGTTGAATCGGTACGACCATCAAAGCGAATCGTCTGACCCGGACGGATGGTGTAAGGCGCAGGAATGTTGTTGCGTGCCGCCAGGGCCTTGTAGTCCCAGCCGTAACGGAAGGCGATGGAGAACAAGGTGTCCTTGGGCCGAACGACGTATTGTCCGGTGGTCACGGCCGGACGCTGGGGTGCGGCGTTGTTGCGGTCGACGACACGAACATCGCTGGATTTGTTGCTGGAACAACCGACCAGCAACGTGCTCAAGACAAGGCCAGTCACCAGGCGCTGAAAGCTCGTTTTACTCATACGCTGCGCAATGACTGTGAGACTCACCCGCCGCTCCCTCTGTGGTGGCTGAAAATGTGAAATACCGGAGTCCGGTAATGAACTGTCGCAAGTATAACGGGCCGTGCACGCTTTACCTTTAATGTAGCGAGTCGGTGTCGCGCACACGTTTGCTGCCTGACGATGAATCCCGTTTAACACAACGATGCCGCTGTAAGACAAAGGCAATCGAAGAGAATTCAGCGTGCCGAAACAAATGCTCAGGCCAGTGGCCCATTGAGCAATGGCACGAAGCGCACAGCCCCCAGGACATGCCTGGAAAAACCTTGTTCCTCGCGAACGATCAGCATCAATTGCTGGACTTCGCCAGCCCCGACCGGGATCACCATTCGGCCTCCCGGCGCCAACTGGTCAAGCAGTGCCTGGGGCACGTCGGTCGCCACTGCGGTGACGATAATCCCGTTGTAAGGTGCCAGTGCCGGCCAGCCTTCCCAGCCATCGCCCCAGCGGAACACCACGTTGCGCAGGTTCAGTTCGACCAGACGTTCCTTTGCCCGATCCTGCAGAACCTTGATGCGCTCGACCGAGAACACACGCTCGACCAGTTGCGACAGCACCGCCGTCTGATAACCCGACCCGGTGCCGATCTCCAGCACCTTGTCGAGGGGACCGGCCTCCAGCAGCAGCTCGCTCATGCGCGCCACCATATAAGGCTGGGAGATGGTCTGGTTGTTACCAATCGGCAGCGCGGTGTCTTCATAGGCGCGGTGTGCCAGCGCTTCGTCGACGAACAGGTGGCGCGGGGTCCGGCGAATGACCTCCAGTACCCTGGCGTTGGAAATGCCTTCTTCGTAAAGGCGCTGGATCAGCCGCTCCCGGGTTCGCTGGGAGGTCATGCCGATGCCGCGATGCAGGATATCGTCTTGTTCGCGACCCATCAGCGCAGCCCCTCCAGCCAGCCGTCCAGACTTCTGAAGGCATCATTGAAGGTGCGATCCAGTTGCAGCGGCGTGATCGAAACATAACCCTGCATTACTGCATGGAAATCGGTACCCGGGCCGCCGTCTTCGGCATCCCCGGCCGCCGCGATCCAGTAACCGGACTTGCCCCGAGGATCCACCACTTTAATCGGTGCCGCGGCCCGGGCGCGATGGCCCAGGCGAGTCAGCTGGATACCGCGGATACGGTCCAGCGGCAAATTGGGGATGTTCACATTCAGTACCGTACGCGGTGGCAGATCCAAGTCAGCATGGGCTTCAACCAGTTTGCGCGCGAAATGGGCAGCTGTGGGAAGGTTCTCTACCTGGCGTGAGACCAGCGAAAAGGCAAACGAAGGGTGTTTCAGGAAACGCCCCTCGAGGGCCGCCGCCACCGTGCCGGAATACAGGACATCGTCCCCCAGGTTCGCGCCCAGGTTGATACCGGAAACCACCATGTCCGCTTCGCGCTCCAGCAGGCCGTTGAGGCCCAGGTGCACACAATCGGTTGGCGTGCCGTTGAGGCTGATAAAGCCGTTGGCCAGGGTTTGCGGGTGCAACGGACGGTCGAGCGTCAGCGAACTGCTGGCGCCGCTCTTGTCCTGGTCCGGGGCGATAACCACGCACTC
This sequence comes from Pseudomonas sp. GL-R-26, assembly GCF_019947365.1. Lineage (NCBI taxonomy): Bacteria > Pseudomonadati > Pseudomonadota > Gammaproteobacteria > Pseudomonadales > Pseudomonadaceae > Pseudomonas > Pseudomonas sp. GL-R-26. The sequence goes on from NZ_JAGYGI010000003.1 coordinate 69,153, forward strand.
GGTGTAATCCGCCAGCGCAGCATAAAGCGCGGCGAGACCGGGTGCTGTTACCCCATCGTCGTTAGAAATCAGAATACGCATGGGCTGTCCGTCTGCCCCACCGGCACCAGATCAACAAGCTCGCGCACCAATACGGTGGCGAAGCATCCGGCCGGCAGGACGAATTCCAGTTGCAGAATGTCAGGCTCGGGATAATGCCACGTCAACCCGCCAATGGGCAGCCGCAGGATGCGACGTTCGTGGCTCATTCCGGCGTTGATCAACCAGTCACGCAAATCCGCTTCGCGTGCGGCGATGGCCTGCTCCAGTTCATGGACAGCGCCCGCTGCCGGCGAGTCACCTTCGCCCCACTGCGGACCGGTCGGGTGCAGATCGAGAATCGCCAGGCGCGGGTCGCTGCACTCGGCTTCACCTGCCGGGAAAAAGCTGCGGCTGTCGGTGAACGCCAGCAGATCGCCCACCTGGGCACGCTGCCAGGTGCCATCGGTGACACGCGCGGCCAGCACCTGATTGAACAGAAAACTGCGCGCCGTGGAGAGCAGACGCGAGCGCACGTTGCGCTGCTCCGGCAGCGCCTTGCGCGCGGCCCAGGCACGAGCATCGACGACGTTGCCGCCGTCATGGCCGAAACGCTGGGCACCGAAATAATTGGGGATGCCTTGTTTCGCGATCAGTTGCAGACGCTCTTCAAGCGCGGCCTTGTCGCCGGCGAATTGCGTAAGGCGCAACGTAAAGCCGTTGGCCGAGTGGGCACCGCGTTGCAGTTTGCGCTTGTGGCGGGCGGTCTTGAGGATCTTCAGCGTATCGTTTTCTGCCACTGACAGATCAGGGTCGGCCTTGCCCGGCAGTTGCACGCTGAACCACTGGCGAGTCAACGCCTGACGGTCCTTGAGCCCGGCATAACTGACGGTGCGCAATGGCACGCCGGCAGCCTTGGCAATCCGTCGCGCTGCTTCTTCTGTGTTCAGGCCGCGCTTTTCCACCCAGATCCACAGGTGTTCGCCTTCGCCGCTGAGGGGAATGTCGAGGACTTCGTCGACCTGGAAATCTTCCGCGATCGCTTTCAGGACCGCCGTGCCGAGGGCTTCACCGTAAGCCCGCGGGCCGAGCAATTGCAGTTCGTTCATGCGCGCAACAACAAGGCAACGGAGTGCACGGCAATGCCTTCTTCGCGACCGACAAAGCCGAGCTTTTCGGTGGTGGTAGCTTTCACGTTCACTTGATCCAACTCTACTTGAAGATCCGCGGCAATCAGCGCGCGCATCGATTCGATATGCGGGGCCATTTTCGGCGCCTGGGCGACGATGGTGTTATCGACGTTGCCGACTTTCCAGCCTTTGGCATGAACCAGTGCGACGACGTGACGCAACAGCACACGGCTGTCGGCGCCCTTGAATTTCGGGTCGGTATCCGGGAAATGCTTGCCGATGTCGCCCAGCGCTGCAGCGCCGAGCAAGGCATCGCTCAAGGCGTGCAAGAGGACGTCACCGTCAGAGTGAGCGAGCAGCCCGAAGCTGTGTGCAATGCGCACGCCGCCCAGAGTGATGAAATCGCCTTCAGCGAAACGGTGCACATCATAGCCGTGGCCAATACGCATAAAAAAACGCCCCGATTTTTGTCAGGGCGTGATTCTACCTGCATTAACCAACCAGAGCATGCGCGTGATGCCGTAAGTGCTCATCGATGAAACTGGCAATAAAGAAATAGCTGTGGTCATAGCCCGGTTGCAGGCGCAACGTCAGCGGGTGACCTGCCAGTTTGGCCGCCTGCTGCAAGGCTTCCGGCTTTAGTTGGTTGGCGAGGAAATCGTCGCGATCACCCTGGTCGACCAACAGCGGCAGCTTTTCATCGGCCTCGGCAATCAACGCGCAGGCATCCCATTCGCGCCATTTCGAACGGTCCTCTCCCAGATAGCGGGAGAAGGCTTTCTGCCCCCACGGGCAATCCATCGGATTGTTGATTGGCGAGAACGCCGACACCGATAGATAGCGCCCCGGATTGCGTAATGCGCAGACCAGCGCACCGTGGCCGCCCATGGAGTGACCACTGATGCCGCGCTTGTCCGACGCAGGGAAATGGGCTTCAACCAATGTCGGCAATTCCTGCACGACATAGTCATGCATCCGATAGTGGCGCGACCAAGGCTCCTGAGTGGCATTCAGGTAAAACCCGGCGCCGAGACCGAAGTCCCAGGCGCCATCCGGATCGCCCGGCACATCGGCGCCGCGAGGGCTGGTGTCCGGTGCGACGATGATCAGCCCCAGCTCGGCGGCCATGCGCATGGCGCCGGCCTTTTGCATGAAGTTCTCGTCGGTGCAGGTCAGGCCGGACAACCAGTACAACACCGGCAACTTGCCGCCCTGCTCCGCCTGCGGCGGCAGGTAGACGGCGAACACCATGTCGCAACCGAGCACTTCCGAGCGATGGCGGTAGCGCTTGTGCCAGCCGCCAAAACTTTTCTGGCAGGAGATGTTTTCCAAACTCATTGCAAACTCCTCACTGAAAACCAAAACCTCAAGCGCCAGGCCAACTCAATCAGCTTGCCGCTTGAAGCTCGTGGCTTGCAGCTGCTTCTCAGAAATGAATGACGGAGCGGATGCTTTTTCCTTCATGCATCAGGTCAAACGCCTTGTTGATATCTTCCAGGCCCATGGTGTGGGTGATGAAGGTATCCAGCGGAATCTCACCGGTCTCGGCCATTTCCACATAGCTTGGCAACTCGGTACGGCCGCGCACGCCGCCGAACGCCGAACCGCGCCAGACGCGGCCGGTGACCAACTGGAACGGACGGGTCGAGATTTCCTGACCGGCACCGGCAACGCCGATGATGACCGATTCGCCCCAGCCCTTGTGGCAGCATTCCAGCGCAGCGCGCATCAGTTGCACGTTGCCGATGCACTCAAAGGAAAAGTCCACGCCGCCATCGGTCATGTCGACGATGACTTCCTGGATCGGACGATCGAAGTCTTTCGGGTTCACGCAATCGGTTGCGCCCAGCTGTTTTGCGATTTCGAATTTCGCCGGGTTGATGTCGATGGCGATGATGCGGGCAGCCTTGGCTTTGACAGCGCCAATGACAGCCGACAGGCCGATGCCGCCGAGGCCGAAAATGGCCACGGTATCACCCGGTTTCACCTTGGCGGTGTTGAGCACTGCACCGATACCGGTAGTGACACCGCAGCCCAGCAGGCAGACTTTTTCCAGTGGCGCTTCTTTAGCAATCTTGGCCACGGAGATTTCCGGTAGCACGGTGTACTCCGAAAAAGTGGAAGTACCCATGTAGTGGAAAATCGGCTGGCCCTTGTAGGAAAAACGCGAAGTGCCGTCCGGCATCAAGCCTTTGCCCTGGGTCGCGCGAATCGCCTGGCAGAGGTTGGTTTTACCTGACAGGCAGAATTTGCACTGACGGCATTCAGGGGTGTACAGCGGGATCACATGATCACCGACCGCAACGGAGGTCACGCCTTCGCCGATGGCCTCGACAATCGCACCACCTTCGTGGCCGAGGATCGACGGGAAGATGCCTTCAGGATCAGCGCCAGACAGTGTGTAGGCATCGGTATGGCAAACACCGGAGGCCACCACGCGCAGCAAGACTTCGCCGGCCTTGGGCATGGCGACATCGACTTCAACGATTTCGAGGGGCTTCTTGGCCTCGAAGGCAACGGCGGCGCGCGACTTGATCATGATGACTCTCCAGTGAATTAAAACGAGACAGGGAGTGTAATACATGGCTCAACGATGAATAATCGATGCAAATGCAAAATATTATTGCCGCACAGGGATAATCATTGATGTCCGAAAATCGCTGGGAAGGGATCGACGAGTTTGTCGCCGTTGCCGAATGCAGCCAGTTCACTGCTGCTGCGGAACGGCTGGGCGTTTCTTCCTCACACGTCAGTCGACAAATCGTACGCCTGGAAGAGCGTTTGCAGACTCGTCTGCTCTACCGCAGTACCCGTCGGGTCGCGTTGACCGAGGCTGGACAAACCTTCCTGCAACATTGCCAGCGTTTGCAGGATGGTCGCGAAGAAGCGCTGCGTGCGGTCGGTGACTTGACCAGCGAACCCAAGGGCATGCTGCGCATGACCTGCGCAGTGGCTTACGGCGAGCGCTTCATCGTGCCGCTGGTGACCCGCTTCATGGGGCTGTTTCCGCAACTGCGTATCGACATCGAACTGACAAATCGCCAGCTTGACCTGGTGCACGAAGGCCTCGACCTGGCGATTCGCCTCGGGCGCTTGCAGGATTCACGGCTGGTCGCCACCCGCCTCGCACCGCGGCGTATGTTTCTCTGTGCATCGCCCGCCTACCTTGAGCGCTACGGTCGCCCGCACAGCCTGTCGGAACTGAGCCGCCACAACTGCCTTATCGGCAGCTCCGACCTCTGGCAACTGGAACAGAACGGGAGGGAATTTTCGCAAAGGGTGCAGGGAAACTGGCGTTGCAACAGTGGGCAAGCCGTACTGGATGCAGCGCTACAGGGCGTAGGGCTGTGTCAGTTGCCGGACTATTACGTGCTGGAGCATTTGAATAGCGGCGCGTTGATTTCGTTGCTGGAGGCGCATCAACCGCCGAATACCGCCGTTTGGGCGTTGTATCCGCAGCAGCGGCATCTGTCGCCGAAGGTGCGCAAGTTGGTGGACTACTTGAAAGAGGGGTTGGCCGAACGGCCGGAGTACAGGTTTTAAGATCCTCTAGTGACGATTGGCCCAACGCTGTCTCAACCACTCAAGGTCTTCAGGACGCGTAACCTTGAGGTTGTCGGATCGCCCTTCGATCAGGCGCGGCGCCGAACCGGCCCACTCCATGGCCGAAGCTTCGTCGGTAACAACGGCATCCGCCACCAGACTGTCCGCCAAAGCCCGATGCAACGCTCCAAGGCGAAACATCTGCGGCGTGTAGGCCTGCCAGATCACACTGCGGTCCACAGTCTCGACAACGCGACCGTGTTTATCGACCCGCTTGAGCGTATCCCGCGCCGGGACAGCCAGCAGTCCGCCAACAGGATCGTCAGCCAGTTCAGCCAGCAGCTTGTCCAGATCGTCACGACTGAGGTTCGGCCGTGCGGCATCGTGAACCAGTACCCAATCCTCATCATCGGCGCCCTGCGCATGCAAGTGCAGCAAGGCATTGAGCACCGACCCGGAACGTTCGGAACCACCCTCGACCCGGGCAATACGCGGATCACTGGCACATGCCAGGTTCGGCCAATAAGGATCATCAACAGCAAGACTGACCACCAAGCCTTTCAGGCATGGATGATCAAGGAAACAGCCAAGGCTGTGTTCGAGAATAGTGCGCCCGCCCAGTTGCAAGTATTGCTTGGGACGGTCCGCGGCCATACGGGCACCGACGCCCGCGGCAGGAATCACGGCCCAGAAGGCCGGTAACGAATTAATCATTGGGCCAACTGGTAAAGGGTTTCACCGTCCTTGACCATGCCCAACTCATGACGAGCCCGCTCTTCAACGGTCTCCATGCCCTTTTTCAATTCACTGACTTCGGCGTCCATCACCCGGTTGCGCTCCAGCAAGGCCTGGTTCTCAGCTTGCTGATCGGCAATCTGCTGAGTCAACTCGGCCACTTGCGCCAGGCTGCCATTTCCCACCCACAGGCGGTACTGCAAGCCAGCCAGCAGCAAAAGCAGGATGAGGAACAACCAATTGGGACTGCGCATCGAATATCAGGTATCCAGTGAAAAAAGACAGCCATGCCAAAACGTGAAGCTTCTGATAGCACGAAGCCTGGAAGAACCAGGCTTGTGCATATAAGGCATCAGATTAGTGGCAAAAACGTCGCTGTAGCGATTTTTTCGACACAATCCGGTGTCTTTTTTACCATGTACTGCTTAGCCGCGGAACTCGCTGCGACCGTTGTACTTGGCTTTGCCGTTCAACTGCTCTTCGATACGCAGCAGTTGGTTGTACTTGGAAACGCGGTCGGAACGGCACAGGGAGCCGGTCTTGATCTGGCCAGCCGAGGTGCCCACGGCCAGGTCGGCAATGGTCGAATCTTCGGTTTCGCCGGAGCGGTGCGAGATCACGGCAGTGTAACCAGCAGCCTTGGCCATCTGGATGGCTTCCAGGGTTTCGGTCAGGGTGCCGATCTGGTTGAACTTGATCAGGATCGAGTTGGCGATCTTCTTGTCGATGCCTTCTTTCAGGATCTTGGTGTTGGTGACGAACAGGTCGTCGCCCACCAGCTGGGTCTTCTCGCCGATCTTGTCGGTGAGGATCTTCCAGCCAGCCCAGTCGGACTCGTCCAGGCCATCTTCGATGGAGATGATCGGATAACGCTCGGTCAGGCCTTTCAGGTAATCAGCGAAACCTTCAGCGGTGAACACCTGGCCTTCGCCGGACAGGTTGTACTTGCCGTCTTCGTAGAATTCGCTGGCTGCGCAGTCCAGTGCCAGGGTCACGTCGGTGCCCAGCTTGTAACCGGCGTTGGCCACGGCTTCGGAGATCACTTTCAAAGCGTCTTCGTTGGAAGCCAGGTTCGGTGCGAAACCACCCTCGTCACCGACGGCAGTACTCAGGCCACGGGCCTTCAGCACAGCTTTGAGGTGATGGAAAATCTCGGTGCCCATGCGCAGGCCTTCCGAGAAAGACTTGGCGCCAACCGGCTGAACCATGAATTCCTGGATGTCGACGTTGTTATCGGCGTGCTCGCCGCCGTTGATGATGTTCATCATCGGAACCGGCATCGAGTAGACACCCGGAGTGCCGTTCAGGTTGGCGATGTGAGCGTACAGCGGCAGGTCCTGGTCCTGTGCTGCTGCCTTGGCCGCGGCCAGGGAAACGGCGAGGATCGCGTTGGCGCCCAGGGAACCTTTGTTTTCAGTACCGTCGAGCTTGATCATTGCCAGATCGAGCGCTTTCTGGTCGCTTGGGTCCATGCCTTTCAACAGGTCGCGGATCGGACCGTTGATGTTGCCTACGGCCTTCAGAACGCCCTTGCCCAGGTAACGGCTCTTGTCGCCATCACGCAGCTCGAGCGCTTCACGCGAGCCAGTGGAAGCACCGGACGGCGCGCAGGCACTGCCGATGATGCCGTTGTCGAGAAGCACGTCCGCTTCCACGGTGGGATTGCCACGGGAGTCGAGAACTTCACGACCTTTGATGTCGACGATTTTAGCCATTGTTGTAAACACTCCAAAGTTGACGAAAACGACGCAGCTGTAGGAAATCTTTGATCGTCGGCAAGTGAGGTGCAGCGGGCAGTCTTGCAGACGACAAGGCTCAGGCCCGAGGGCCTGGGCGTTAAATCGTGCGGTACTTTACCGGAGAATTGAGGATTACGCGGTTTCTACCGTCGGAAAACTCTTCACCAGTTCGTCCAAAGCCTTGAGCTGGGCCAGGAATGGCTCCAGTTTGTCCAGGCGCAGGGCGCAAGGACCGTCGCATTTGGCGTTGTCCGGATCCGGGTGGGCTTCCAGGAACAGGCCGGCCAGCGACTGACTCATGCCGGCCTTCGCCAGATCGGTGACCTGGGCGCGACGACCGCCGGCGGAATCGGAGCGACCACCAGGCATTTGCAGCGCGTGGGTCACGTCGAAGAACACCGGGTATTCGAACTGCTTCATGATGCCGAAGCCGAGCATGTCGACGACCAGGTTGTTGTAGCCGAAGCTCGAACCACGCTCGCAGAGGATCAACTGATCGTTACCCGCTTCCACGCATTTGCTCAGGATGTGTTTCATTTCATGAGGTGCGAGGAACTGGGCTTTCTTGATGTTGATCACAGCGCCGGTCTTTGCCATAGCGACCACGAGGTCGGTCTGGCGCGACAGGAAGGCCGGCAACTGGATGATGTCGCAGACTTCAGCGACAACCGCGGCCTGATCAGGTTCGTGGACGTCGGTGATGATCGGCACGCCGAAGGCTTGCTTGATGTCCTGGAAGATGCGCATGCCTTCTTCCAGGCCAGGACCACGATACGAGGTCACAGAAGACCGGTTGGCCTTGTCGAAACTGGCCTTGAACACGTAAGGGATACCGAGCTTTTCGGTGACCTTCACATACTCTTCGCAAACCTGCATGGCCATGTCACGGCTTTCCAGCACGTTCATGCCGCCGAACAGCACCATGGGCTTGTCGTTGGCAATCTCGATGTCGCCGACGCGGATGATCTTCTGTGCCATCGGAGTTACGCCTTCTTCTGGTGTTGAGTCAACGCTGCCTTGACGAAACCGCTGAACAGCGGGTGACCGTCGCGTGGCGTCGAGGTGAACTCAGGGTGGAACTGGCAAGCGACGAACCATGGATGATCCGGTGCTTCAACCACCTCAACCAGTGCGCCATCACCGGAACGACCGGAGATTTTCAAACCAGCTTCCATGATTTGCGGCAGCAGGTTGTTGTTCACTTCATAGCGATGACGGTGACGCTCGACGATCACGTCCTTGGCGTAGCAATCGTGCACCAGAGAGCCTGGCTCAAGCAGACAATCCTGAGCGCCGAGGCGCATGGTGCCGCCCAGATCGGAGGTTTCGGTACGGGTTTCGACTGCGCCGGTGGCATCTTCCCACTCGGTGATCAGGCCCACGACCGGGTGACCGCTAGCACGATCGAACTCGGTGGAGTTGGCGTCTTTCCAGCCCATCACGTTACGTGCGAACTCGATAACGGCCACTTGCATGCCCAGGCAGATACCCAGGTACGGAACCTTGTTTTCGCGAGCGTATTGAACGGCAGTGATCTTGCCTTCAACACCACGCAGACCGAAGCCGCCTGGTACCAGGATAGCGTCGACGCCTTCCAGCAGCGCGGTGCCCTGGTTCTCGATGTCTTCGGAATCGATGTAGCGCAGGTTGACCTTGGTACGGTTGCTGATGCCGGCGTGACTCATCGCTTCGATCAGCGACTTGTAGGCGTCCAGCAGCTCCATGTATTTGCCGACCATGGCGATGGTGACTTCGTGCTCAGGGTTGAGCTTGGCGTCGACCACGGCTTCCCACTCGGACAGATCGGCACCGCCGCATTGCAGGCCGAAACGCTCGACGACGAAATCGTCCAGGCCCTGGGAGTGCAGGATGCCCGGGATCTTGTAGATGGTATCGGCGTCTTCCAGCGCGATCACCGCACGTTCTTCAACGTTGGTGAACTGCGCGATCTTGCGACGCGAGGAAATATCGATCGGGTGATCGGAGCGGCAGACCAGCACGTCCGGTTGCAGGCCGATGGAACGCAGTTCCTTCACCGAGTGCTGGGTTGGCTTGGTCTTGGTTTCGCCGGCAGTGGCGATGTACGGCACCAGTGTCAGGTGCATCAGCATCGCGCGCTTGGCGCCGACTTCGAAACGCAGCTGGCGGATGGCTTCGAGGAACGGTTGCGACTCGATGTCACCCACGGTGCCGCCGATCTCGACCATTGCCACGTCAGCGTCGCCAGCACCCTTGATGATGCGGCGCTTGATTTCGTCGGTGATGTGCGGGATCACCTGGATGGTTGCGCCCAGGTAGTCACCACGGCGCTCCTTGCGCAGGACGTGTTCGTAGACACGGCCGGTGGTGAAGTTGTTGTTCTGGGTCATGGTCGTGCGGATGAACCGCTCGTAGTGGCCCAGGTCCAGGTCGGTCTCGGCGCCGTCGTGAGTGACGAACACTTCACCGTGCTGGAACGGGCTCATGGTGCCCGGGTCGACGTTGATGTACGGGTCCAGCTTCAGCATGGTGACCTTAAGTCCCCGCGCCTCCAGGATGGCCGCCAATGATGCCGATGCAATGCCTTTCCCCAATGAAGAAACAACACCGCCCGTGACGAATATGTAGCGCGTCATGAAAAACCCTAGAAGTCTGCGTTAAAGCGGTCCGAGCCGCCGGGGAAAGCGAAGGAAGGCCGAAGCCCCCGATCACCTGCATTAATCACAGTGCACCTTTCAAAAAAACCGCCGCGTTGTGACAGACCGGAAAATGAAACACCGGTTCGTTGCTCGCTACACATTTTTTGGAATCGCCCAGCAAAGACTGCTTGGTAATCGGCAACTCCTGCAATTCAGGCGAATCCACAGAAGTTGTATCAAGAAGGGAGCGTAGTCTACCGGAAAGCCCCTTTCAGCTCAAACCTTGATCTTCGTTCAGTGGCTGCCAATGCAAATGCCAGTCGCCGAGCGCACCGCCATCGAGCCCCTTGAGGTTCGCTACCGCCAGCAGTTGCCCGTCTTTGTAGAGCAGCGGCAATCTGCCGCGTACGAAGGACGGTACAGCGCTTTCATTGAGCAAACGTTTCAGGTCCCGATGGCCGCGGCCTGGCAATGCCATGACCTCTCCCCCTTCACGATAGCGGATATGCAGCGGGCCATCGGGGATTTGCCCGGTGAGCGAAAGCACGCCGTTGCCCGGGATAGACAGTGGTGACGCCGGATCCAGCCACGCCCCGGCGCCGGGCAGTGGCCGCAGCCAGCGGCCGGACAGCCACCAGATCCGTCCGCCCGCCCGATGCAGTTCGCCATCGGCCAACCGCCATACCGGGCAGGCATCGCCGGTGGCGTCGCGCAGATTATCCCAACCCGACCAATGGTCAGTATCCGGCAGGCGGGTCAGCGGTTCGAGCCAATGACTCAAGGCATTGCGCTGCCGGGCATCAGACAATTGCGCAAGCGGTGCCAGCTCGAGGGATCGCAAGCCCAGCCAGTCGAACTCACTGGCAGAGCTGGCCTCACGCAAATCCATATCCGCCAGCTCTTCGAGCAGCCCCTGCGCTTCAGTCAGATGCGCCGCACTGCGGGCCATGGTCGCCACCGCTTGCGGCCAGCGCTGGACCAGTACGGGCAAGACTTGATGCCGCAGGTAATTGCGCGAGTACTGCCGATCCTGGTTCGAGGGATCTTCGATCCAGCTCAAGCCATGCGCACTGGCATAAGCCTCCAGTTCAGCCCGCGTGACATCAAGCAATGGCCGCAACAAATGCCCCTTGCCCAACGGGCGCTGACGCGGCATCCCGGACAATCCGCGTACGCCCGCTCCGCGCAACAAACGAAACAACAGGGTTTCCGCCTGATCGTCGCGGTGCTGGGCCGTCAGCAGCACTTCGCTGGCCTGAAGGGCTTCAGTGAAGGCGTGATACCGCGCATCCCGGGCCGCACGTTCAAGGCTGGCACCCGGTTGCACCTGCACACGAACCACTTGCAGCGGAACGCCCAGCGCAGCGCACACGGAACGACAATGTTCCGGCCACGCATCGGCCACAGCCTGAAGGCCGTGATGAACATGGATGGCGTTGAGCGCCGGCAGGGATTCGGTTTTGGAGAGTGTTGCCAGAAGGTGCAGCAGGACAGTGGAGTCCAGGCCGCCGGAGAAGGCGATGTGCCAAGTGGCGGCATTGCGCCACGAGACAAGATTCAACAAGAGTCTGGCGGGCAGATCAATATTGGACCGTCTCATATCCATCACCTTGCACAAATCAAATGTGGGAGCGAGCCTGCTCGCGAAGACGGCTCAACATTCAACACAATCGTTGGCTGTTATACCGCTTTCGCGAGCAGGCTCGCTCCCACATGGGCGCTGCGTGTTCGGCTTAGAGACCGTAGCTCATCAGCCGATCGTAGCGGCGCTTGAGCAGCGCGTCGTTATCGAACTTCTTCAGCATCGCCAGTTGCGAGCTCAGCTCGGCACGGATCGATGCGGCTGTGGCGGCCGGGTTGCGGTGCGCGCCGCCCAGTGGCTCGCCAATCACCTTGTCCACGATGCCCAGGCCTTTGAGGCGCTCGGCGGTGATGCCCATCGCTTCTGCGGCATCCGGTGCTTTCTCGGCGGTTTTCCACAGAATCGAAGCGCAACCTTCCGGCGAAATCACCGCGTAGGTCGAGTATTGCAGCATGTTCAACTGGTCGCAGACACCGATCGCCAACGCACCACCGGAACCACCCTCACCGATCACGGTGGCGATGATTGGGGTTTTCAGGCGGGCCATGACACGCAGGTTCCAGGCGATCGCCTCGCTCTGGTTACGCTCTTCAGCGTCGATGCCAGGGTAAGCGCCCGGAGTGTCGATGAAGGTCAGGATCGGCATTTTGAAACGTTCGGCCATTTCCATCAGGCGGCAAGCCTTGCGGTAGCCTTCCGGACGCGGCATGCCGAAGTTGCGGCGAACTTTCTCGCGCACTTCACGGCCTTTCTGGTGACCGATGATCATCACCGGCTTGTCGTCCAGACGGGCAATACCGCCAACGATGGCAGCGTCGTCCGAGAAGTGACGATCACCGTGCAGTTCGTCGAACTCGGTGAAAATATGTTCGATGTAGTCCAGGGTATACGGACGTTTCGGGTGACGCGCCAGACGTGCGATCTGCCAGCTGGTCAGCTTGCCGAAGATGTCTTCGGTCAGCGTTTTGCTCTTGTCCTGCAGGCGGGAGATCTCATCGCCGATATTCAGCGAATTGTCATTACCGACCAAGCGCAACTCTTCGATCTTGGCTTGCAGGTCGGCGATCGGCTGTTCGAAATCTAGAAAATTCGGGTTCATAGGCGTCCGTCTTGGGTCGAGTCCCAAGGGTTCTTGGGCCGGCCGGTTGTCTATTCGCGCCCTACCTTAAGGGACAGGCGCGTTGAGGTCGAGATTAAAAATTCAGGTCAAGGTCAGGGCAATCTGATAGCACTGACCGTCAACGGTATTGGAGGAAGACGTTGTCTCGCCCGAACTGGTCACGCAGGGCTTGAATCAACGCATCCGCCGGATCGATTCGCCAGCCTTCGCCGAACTGCAACATGGCCTTCGCATCGGGGCTGGTGTAGTCCATGGTGACCGGGCACGCGCCGCGGTGACGCTTCAACAGTTCACCCAGCCAGCGTAGCTGATCGCCCTTGAGGTCCTTGGCATGCAACTTCAGGCGCAGGCTTTCGGCCAGATTGGTGCGCGCATCTTCCATGCTCATCACCCGCTTGACCCGCAATTTCAGGCCACCGGAGAAGTCGTCGTTGCTGACTTCGCCTTCGACCACCACCATCGCGTCGGTCTGCAACAGCGACTGCGCGGAATGGAACGCCTCGGAAAACAGCGAGGCCTCGATCCGTCCGGAGCGGTCGTCGAGGGTGATGAACCCCATCTTGTCGCCCTTTTTGTTCTTCATCACCCGCAAGGCGATGATCATCCCGGCAACCGTCTGGGTATCACGCGCCGGTTTCAGATCGATGATGCGCTGGCGGGCGAAGCGACGGATTTCACCTTCGTATTCGTCAATCGGGTGACCGGTCAGGTACAGGCCGAGGGTATCTTTCTCCCCTTTCAGGCGCTCCTTGAGGGTCAGCTCCTTGGCCTTGCGGTGATTGGCGTAGACGTCGGCGTCTTCTTCGACAAACAGACCGCCAAACAGGTCGGAGTGACCGCTGTCCTGGGTGCGCGCGGTCTGTTCGGCCGCCTTGATCGCTTCTTCCATGGCCGTCAGCAGCACCGCGCGATTGCGGTCGATGTTGGCCTGGTAGGCTTTCTGCTCATCGTGGAAATACGGCCCGAGGCGATCCAGGGCACCGCTGCGGATCAAACCGTCGAGGGTGCGCTTGTTGATGCGCTTGAGGTCGACCCGTGCGCAAAAATCGAACAGATCCTTGAACGGACCGGCCAGACGCGCTTCGGTGATCGCCTCGACCGGGCCCTCACCCACGCCCTTGATGGCGCCCAGGCCGTAAATGATCCGGCCTTCGTCGTTCACCGTGAACTTGAATTCGGACGTGTTCACGTCCGGCGCGTCGAGACGCAGCTTCATGGTCCGCACTTCTTCGATCAAGGTCACGACCTTGTCGGTGTTGTGCATATCCGCCGAGAGTACCGCGGCCATGAACGGCGCCGGGTAGTGCGCCTTCAGCCATGCGGTCTGGTACGACACCAGGCCGTAGGCGGCGGAGTGGGATTTGTTGAAGCCGTAACCGGCGAATTTTTCCACCAGGTCGAAAATGTTACCGGCGAGGTCGGCATCGATATTGTTGGTGGCGCAACCTTCAATGAAACCGCCACGCTGCTTGGCCATTTCCTCGGGTTTTTTCTTACCCATGGCTCGACGCAGCATGTCCGCACCACCGAGGGTGTAGCCGGCCATGACCTGGGCAATCTGCATCACCTGTTCCTGATACAGGATGATGCCGTAAGTCGGTGCCAGTACCGGCTTGAGGCCTTCGTACTGGTAGTCCGAGTGCGGATACGCCAGCTCGGCACGACCGTGCTTACGGTTGATGAAGTCGTCCACCATGCCCGATTGCAGCGGGCCCGGACGGAACAGTGCCACCAGTGCGATCAAGTCTTCCAGGCAGTCGGGCTTGAGCTTTTTGATCAGCTCCTTCATGCCCCGGGATTCAAGCTGGAACACCGCCGTGGTTTCGGCTTTTTGCAGCAAGGTGTAGGTCGGTTTGTCATCCAGCGGGATGAACGCGATATCCAGCGGCGGTTCGTTGACCTTGGCGCGGTCGCGGTTGATGGTTTTCAGCGCCCAGTCAATGATCGTCAGGGTCCGCAGACCGAGGAAGTCGAACTTCACAAGGCCGGCCGCCTCGACGTCGTCCTTGTCGAACTGGGTTACCAGGCCATCACCGGCCTCGTCGCAATAGATCGGCGAGAAGTCGGTCAGCTTGGTCGGCGCGATAACCACACCACCGGCGTGCTTGCCGACGTTACGCACAACGCCTTCGAGCTTGCGGGCCATCTCCCAGATTTCCGCGGCCTCTTCATCGACCTTGATGAAGTCGCGCAGGATCTCTTCCTGCTCGTAGGCCTTTTCCAGGGTCATGCCGACTTCGAACGGAATCATCTTCGACAGGCGATCCGCCAGGCCATAGGACTTGCCCTGCACCCGCGCCACGTCGCGGACCACAGCCTTTGCCGCCATGGAACCGAAGGTGATGATCTGGCTCACGGCGTTGCGGCCGTACTTCTCGGCCACGTAGTCGATTACCCGGTCGCGACCGTCCATGCAGAAGTCGACGTCGAAGTCGGGCATGGATACCCGTTCCGGGTTGAGGAATCGTTCGAACAGCAGGTCATATTCCAGCGGATCGAGGTCGGTGATCTTCTGTACGTAGGCCACCAGCGATCCGGCACCCGATCCACGGCCAGGGCCCACCGGTACGCCGTTGCTCTTGGCCCACTGAATAAAGTCCATCACGATCAGGAAGTAACCGGGGAACCCCATCTGGATGATGATACCCAGCTCGAAATTCAGCCGGTCGACATAGACCTGACGCTTGGCTTCGTAGTCTTCGGTGGTGTCTTTGGGCAGCAGAACGCTAAGCCGCTCCTCCAGACCGTCGAAGGACACCTTGCGGAAGTACTCGTCGATGGTCATGCCATCGGGGATCGGGAAGTTGGGCAGGAAGTGCGTGCCCAGCTTCACTTCGATGTTGCAGCGCTTAGCGATTTCGACGGTGTTTTCCAGCGCTTCGGGAATATCGCTGAACAGCTCGGCCATTTCATCGGCGCTTTTGAGGTACTGCTGATCGCTGTAATTCTTCGAGCGCCGCGGGTCGTCGAGGGCTCGGCCCTCACCGATGCACACACGGGTTTCGTGGGCGGCGAAGTCTTCCTGCTTGATGAAGCGCACATCGTTGGTCGCCACCAGCGGCGCACCGAGCTTCTCGGCCAGAGCCACGGCGCCGTGCAGTTGTTCTTCATCGTTGGGGCGATTGGTGCGCTGGATTTCCAGATAGAAACGATCCGGAAACACTTCCATCCATTCGCGAGCCAGGGTTTCGGCTTCGGCGGGGTTGCCGCTGAGCATGGCCTGGCCGATCTCACCTTCTTTGGCCGCCGACAGCATGATCAAGCCTGAGTTGGCTTCAGCAACCCATTCGCGTTCGATGATGACCGCGCCGTTACGCTGACCGTCGATGAAGCCGCGGGAAATCAGCTCGGTAAGGTTGCGATAGCCTTCGGCGTTCATCACCAGCAGGCTGATCCGGCTCAGGGGGTTGTCCGGATCCTTGTTCGACAGCCACAGGTCGGCGCCGCAGATCGGCTTGATCCCGGCACCCATGGCGTTTTTATAGAATTTGACCAGGGAACACATGTTGTTCTGGTCGGTGACCGCTACGGCAGGCATGTTCATGCCGACCAGGGTCTTGACCAGCGGTTTGATCCGCACCAGACCGTCGACCAGGGAGTATTCAGTGTGCAGGCGTAGGTGAACGAATGAAGCCGGCATAGTGATCCTGTCTATAAACATGAAGACAACAAGGCCCGGATTGTACCGGGCCTTGGTAAAAAAAATCAGCCTCGCGATCAGGGGGCGTTCTCAACTAGTTTCCCCACCGCGTTGTCGCCTTAAAGCGGGCCAGGCAAGGCGCAGGCCGCTGGGAATGGTTGCTCCCTTTCCAAGGCCTGCAACGCAGCCTGGCCCGCTTTAAGGCACAACCCGAAGGGCCGGGCCTGCTCTTGTGCAGGGCTGCGTTGCTCGAAGCTTATTTGGAATGACCAAACTACGCTTCTCGCGCCTTGCCCTGCACAAGAGCAGGCCCGGCGCGGTGGGGAAACTAGTTGAGAACGCCCCCTAATTCTCGATCAGGCTTTCCCGCGCCTCATACGCCAGACGCACCGGAGCAAACGAACGCCGGTGAATCGGGGTCGGCCCAAGACGGGCGAGCGCTTCCAGATGAACGGGTGTCGGATAGCCTTTATGCCCGCCGATGCCGTAACCCGGGTAGATCAACTCGAACGCAGCCATTTCACGATCACGGCTGACCTTGGCCAGAATCGATGCGGCAGCGATGGCGGGGACCTTGCTATCGCCCTTGACCACGGCTTCGGAGCGCATCGGCAGTTTCGGGCAACGGTTGCCGTCAATCATCGCCAGCTTCGGCTGAACGTGCAGCCCCGCGACCGCGCGCTGCATGGCCAGCATGGTGGCGTGCAGGATATTCAGTTCGTCGATTTCTTCGACTTCAGCGCGAGCGATGCACCAGCTCAGGGCTTTTTCGCAGATTTCGTCGTAGAGCTTTTCACGGCGGGCTTCGGTGAGTTTCTTCGAGTCGTTCAGGCCGAGGATCGGGCGGCTCGGATCAAGGATCACTGCCGCTGTCACCACCGCGCCACAGAGCGGGCCGCGACCGACTTCATCGACGCCGGCAACCAACTCTTCGACTTCAGCGACCAAGGTGAAATCCAGCCCCATCTGCATATTCGTTTTACTCATTTTACTTGGCCGATCAGGTTCAGCACTGCGTCCGCAGCCTGGTTGGAGGCATCCAGACGCAGGGTCCGGTGAATCTCGTCAAAACCGCGGGTCTGCTCTTCCCCACCGTCGATCAGCGGCGACAAGGTCTGGGCCAGCGCTTCGACCGTCGCATCGTCCTGCAATAGCTCGGGCACCAACAGACGCTGGGCCAACAGGTTCGGCAACGAAATGTAGGGGCTTTTCACCATGCGTTTGAGAATCCAGAACGTCAGCGGCGCCAGGCGGTAGGCGACCACCATCGGTCGCTTGTACAACAGCGCTTCAAGCGTTGCGGTGCCGGAGGCAATCAACACCGCATCGCACGCGGCCAAGGCCAGATGAGATTTGCCATCGAGCAAGGTCAGCGGCAGATCGCGACCGGCCAACAGTTCTTCGATCTGGGTCCGGCGCTGAGGACTGGCGCAGGGCATGACAAACCGCACACCCGGACGCATTGCCCGCAGGCGCTGGGCCGTATCGAGAAACAACGCACCGAGCCGGCCAACTTCACCGCCACGGCTACCGGGCATCAACGCCACCAGCGGCCCGTCGGGCAAACCGAGTTCGGCCCGCGCAGCAGCGCGATCGGCCTGGAGTGGAATGGCATCGGCCAGGGTATGGCCGACGAATCGCACCGGCACGCCTTTCTCTTCGTAGAATCTGGCTTCGAACGGGAACAGCGTGAGCATCAGGTCGCAGCCTTCGCGAATCTTCAGCACGCGTTTCTGCCGCCAGGCCCAGACTGACGGGCTGACGTAATGCACGGTCTTGATCCCGGCCTGGCGCAGCTTGAGTTCGATATTGAGGTTGAAGTCCGGCGCATCGATACCGATGAACACATCAGGCTTCGCATCGATCAGGTCCGCGACCAGTTTTT
The DNA here is from genome assembly GCF_019947365.1 of Pseudomonas sp. GL-R-26. Lineage (NCBI taxonomy): Bacteria > Pseudomonadati > Pseudomonadota > Gammaproteobacteria > Pseudomonadales > Pseudomonadaceae > Pseudomonas > Pseudomonas sp. GL-R-26. The sequence continues at coordinate 87,163 of NZ_JAGYGI010000003.1, forward strand.
TGCGCCGCGCCAGCAACTCGCGCAGGCGGCCCAGGACTTCCACCAGCCCCATGACGGACAGACGTTCCATCGGGAAATACGGGGTCAGGCCTTCAGCCTGCATCAACGGACCACCAACACCGATGAACTCGACAGCAGGGTGACGAGCCTTGAGCGCGCGCATGAGACCCGCACCCAGAATGTCACCGGAAGCCTCACCTGCTACCAGCGCAATACGCAGATTGGCCATGATTAGCGGGTGATGCCGCGGGTCGAAGACTGGATGGAGTCGCGGAACACCGCTACTTCCGGGAACTGCGCAGAAGGCTCGGCCAGTTCGACGAGCGCCTGTTCCACGGTCAGGCCCTGGCGGTACACCACCTTGTAGGCACGACGCAGCGCGTGGATCGCATCTTCGCTAAAGCCCCGACGGCGCATGCCCTCGAAGTTCATGCTACGGGCTTCGGCAGGGTTACCGAACACCGTGACATACGCAGGAACATCCTTGCCGATCGCCGTACCCATGCCTGAGAAGCTGTGGGCGCCAATGTGGCAATACTGGTGAACCAGGGTAAAACCGGAGAGGATCGCCCAGTCTTCCACATGCACATGGCCCGCCAGTGCGGTGTTGTTCACCAGGATGCAGTGGTTGCCAATGACGCTGTCGTGGCCGATGTGGGCATAGGCCATGATTAGGTTGTGATCGCCCAGGGTCGTTTCCGAACGGTCCTGGATGGTGCCACGGTGAATCGTCACGCCTTCACGGATGACGTTGTGATCACCGATCACCAGGCGGGTTTCCTCGCCCTTGTACTTCAGGTCGGGTGTGTCTTCGCCCACCGAGGAAAACTGGTAGATGCGATTGTGCTTACCTATTCGGGTCGGGCCCTTGAGAATCACGTGTGGCCCGATGACTGTCCCCTCGCCGATTTCCACACCTGCGCCGACGATCGACCACGGGCCGACCTCGACGCCGTCAGCCAGAACGGCTGTCGGATCGATGATTGCACGAGGGTCAATCAAACTCATAGCTTGCGTTCCGCACAGATGATTTCAGCCGAGCAGACAGGCTTGCCATCGACCGAAGCCTGGCATTCGAATTTCCAGATCTGACGCTTGCAGCTGATGAACTTGGCTTCAAGGATCAACTGATCGCCCGGCAATACCGGCTGGCGGAAGCGCAGCTTGTCGGAACCGACGAAGTAATAGAGCGTGCCGTCGGCCGGTTTCACGTCGAGCATTTTGAAACCAAGGATCCCGGCAGCCTGAGCCATTGCCTCGATGATCAATACGCCCGGCATGATTGGATGCGCAGGGAAGTGACCGTTGAAGAACGGTTCGTTGATGCTGACATTCTTGTAGGCACGAATGCGCTTGCCTTCAACATCCAGCTCCACTACACGGTCCACCAGCAGGAACGGGTAACGGTGAGGCAGGTATTCGCGAATCTCGTTGATGTCCATCATTTCGGGGGGAAGCCTATGTAAAGATTGGGAGCGCGCGACTGACGCGCACCCCTCTAGCAAATCAAGGAGGCAGTCTAGCGGCTGTGCACACTTGATATGGAAATGGTATCAGCCATCTGATGAAGCATTACCGTCAGGGGTCACTTCCCCTACTTGCTTTTCCAGCTGGCGCAGACGTCGCGCGATGTCATCGAGCTGACGAATACGTGCCGCGCTTTTGCGCCACTCGGCAGCCGGCTGCATGGCTGTACCGGAAGAATAGGCGCCTGGCTCGGTAATCGAGTGGGTCACCATGGTCATCCCGGTAATGAAAACGTTGTCACAAATGTCGATGTGTCCCACCAGCCCTACACCACCGGCGAGCATGCAATGCTTGCCGATTTTGGTACTGCCGGAGATCCCGACGCACGCCGCCATGGCGGTGTGATCCCCCACTTGAACGTTGTGGGCAATCTGAATCTGGTTATCGAGCTTCACGCCGTTACCGATGACGGTATCGGCCAACGCACCGCGATCTATAGCCGTGTTCACGCCGATTTCAACATCATCGCCGATCAGCACACCACCGATCTGGGCGATTTTCTGCCAGATACCCTTCTCATTGGCAAAGCCGAAGCCTTCGCCGCCGAGCACTGCACCCGACTGAATGACAACCCGCTTGCCGACGCGAACGTCGTGATACAAGGTCACCCGCGGCGCGAGCCAGCCACCCTCACCCACCACGCTGCGAGCACCAATGAAGCAATGCGCGCCGACAGTCGTACCGGCTGCCACCTGCGCTCCGCTTTCGATCACCACAAAAGCGCCGATACTCGCCGCAGGGTCGACAACCGCATCCGCCGCGATCACCGCCGTCGGATGAATCCCGACTGTGGCCTTGGGCTTGGGATCGAACAGGTGAGAAACACGTGCGTAGGCTGCGTACGGATCCGGTACCACCAGCACATCCCCGCAATGACCTTCGGCGTCAGCGGCTTTGAGCAACAGGGCTGCAGCCTGACTGCCTGCCAGGTACTTACGGTATTGGGGGTTTGCAAGAAAGCTCAACTGAGCTGGGCCAGCCTCCTGCAAGGTGGCTAGCCCAGTAATTGCTTTCTCGGGGTCGCCACGTAGGGTGGCGCCGAGGAACTCGGCCAGTTGGCCGAGCTTAATGGTCACGGTCATGGGTTACTTCAGCTGATTCATGCGCTCGATAACCTGGCGAGTGATGTCGTACTGAGGCTTGACATCAATCACTGCGCCACGCTCGAAGACCAGGTCAAAAGCACCTTTCTTGATGACTTCTTCCACAGCGCTGTCCAGTTTCGGCTTGAGCTGCTTCAGCATTTCACGGTCGGCAACGGCTTTGGCTTCGTTCAGTTCCTTGGACTGGAACTGGAAGTCACGGGCCTTTTGCTTGAATTCAAGCTCCAGACGCTCGCGCTCGCCCTGCTGCATTTTGTCGCCACCGGCCATCAGGCGGTCCTGAATGCCCTTGGCGCTGGTTTCCAGCGCCTTGAGCTTGGTCAGCTGAGGACCGAACTTCTTCTCGGCATCCACGGCGTATTTCTTGGCCGCGTCGGACTCCAGCAAAGCCATCTGATAGTTCAGAACAGCAATTTTCATGTCGGCGAACGCCGGACCTGCTACCAGTACGGTCGCCAGGAGAACCAATTGAGTCAACTTACGCACGATGCACTCCTACAAAAGCCATTGTCGTTATTTTGGGACAGACGCTTAGAACGTCTGGCCAAGAGAGAATTGGAACACCTGGGTTTCAGCGTTATCCGGTTCTTTTACTGGCATGGCCAACGCAAAGCTCAGAGGACCCAGCGCGGTGACCCATGTCACACCTACACCGACGGAACTGGCCAGGTTGCTCAGACTGACATCGTTACACTGCGTATTGGACTTCGAAGTTGGGTCAGTGTTGGAAAACTGAGTGCACTTGGAGTCGAACACGTTACCCACGTCCCAGAATACCGAAGTCCGCAGCGAGCGCTGATCCTTGACGAATGGCAGCGGGAACAGAATCTCAGCACCACCTTGAATCAGGACGTTACCACCGAACGGCAGTGGATCCTGGTCCGGGTCAGCAAGAGTACCCGGGTTGCCAGTACTGAGTACGCCGCGGCTCGGAGTACTACGCGGCCCCAATGTACTGTCCTTGAAGCCACGAACCGAGTTGAAACCACCAGCATAGTAGTTTTCATAGAATGGCAAGCCATCGGTCGAACCGTAACCGTCGCCATAACCCAATTCGGTGTGCAGGCGCATGGTGTAGTTTTCGCTCAGTGGCTGGAACAGCTGGCCACGGTAATCGAGCTTGAAGAACGACAGGTCGCTACCCGGTACGGTGACTTCCGCCGTCACGCTTTGAGAATGACCACGGGTCGCCAATACACCTTTGTTCAGGGTGGATTCGGACCAGCCGGCCGAAGCCTTGAAGTTCAGGTACTGATCGCCTTCACGGTTAACGAAGTCGAAAATTTCGTCGACGGTGTATTGACCGGTCTTGATCTTGTCCTCTTGCGCAGTCAGGCCGAAGGTCAGACGCGAAGTCTCGCTGATCGGGTAGCCGACGCTCACGCCTGCACCCAGACTGTCCACGGCATAGCTCGCTACATCGACGTCGAGGTCGTTGTAGTCGGTGGTGCGGTAGAACGCGTTGTAACCCAGGCTCACGCCATCAGCCGTCCAGTAGGGGTCGACAAAACCAAAGTTGTAACGCGTCTGGTATTGGCTTTTGGTCAAGCCGACGCTGACCTTGTTACCGGTACCCAGGAAGTTGTTCTGAGTGATCGAACCACCAAGGATCAGACCGGCGCTCTGGGCAAAACCGACGCTGGCGGTAATCGAACCGGAGGCTTGTTCTTCAACGCTGTAGTTGACGTCCACCTGGTCATCGACACCTGGCACGGCCGGGGTCTCAACGTTGACTTCCTTGAAGAAGCCCAGACGCTCCAGACGGGTCTTGGATTGGTCGATCAGGTAGGTCGAAGCCCAGCCGCCTTCCATCTGACGCATTTCACGACGCAGCACTTCGTCTTCGGACTTGGTGTTGCCACGGAAGTTGATGCGGTTCACATAGGCACGCTTGCCCGGATCGACCGCGAACAGGATGTCTACGGTGTGATCTTCATCGTGCGGTTGAGGCACGCCGTTGACGTTGGCGAAGGTATAACCTTCGTTACCCAGGCGACGGGTGATCAGTTCGGAGGTGGTGGTCATCAGCTTGCGCGAGAACACCTGGCCTTTTTGCACCAGCAGCAGGGACTTGACCTGGTCCTCAGGGACTTTCAGGTCACCGCTGAGCTTGACGTCACGAACGGTGTACTTCTCGCCTTCGTTGACGTTGACGGTGATGTACACGTGCTTCTTGTCTGGCGTAATGGAGACCTGGGTCGAAGCGATATCCATGTTGATATAGCCACGATCCAGGTAATAGGAACGCAGACGCTCCAGGTCACCGGACAGTTTTTCACGGGCGTACTTGTCGTCGTTCTTGAAGAACGACAACCAGTTGGTGGTCTTGAGTTCGAACAGGTCGATCAGGTCTTCATCAGGGAAGACCGTGTTGCCCACCACGTTGATGTGCTGGATAGCCGCAACGGTGCCTTCGTTGATGTTGACCTTCAGGCCGACGCGGTTACGCGGCTGTGGCACCACTTCGGTGTCGACGGTAGCCGAGTAGCGACCCTGGGCGACGTACTGGCGTTGCAGCTCGTTACGCACACCTTCAAGGGTGGCACGCTGGAAAATCTCGCCTTCGGCCAGACCGGATTGCTTGAGGCCTTTCATCAGGTCTTCGGTAGAGATCGCCTTGTTGCCTTCGATCTCGATACTGGCGACCGACGGGCGCTCGACTACCGTGATGACCAGGACGTTGCCATCGCGGCCCAGCTGGATATCTTGAAAGAAACCGGTTTTGAACAACGCACGAGTGGATTCCACCAGGCGACGATCATCCGCCTGTTCACCGACGTTCAACGGCAAAGCACCAAAGACGCTACCCGCGGAGACCCGCTGGAGGCCATTGACGCGAATATCAGAGATAGTGAAGGACTCGGCGTGAACTTCGGCGATCATCAATACGGTGAGAACCGCAGTTAGCAGCAGACGTTTCATGAAGTCCTTTCTTATTCCAACTGGCAATAAACAAACTGCCGCAAAATGCGGCAGATTCGCAATTCAGCGAAGCGTTACAGTCGACCCAGATCATTGACCAGAGCAAGCAACATCACCCCGACCACCAAACTGATGCCGATCTGTATCCCCCAACCTTGCACCCGATCTGACAAGGGACGACCACGCGCCCACTCGATCAGATAAAACAACAAATGCCCCCCATCCAGTACCGGAATGGGCAACAAATTCAGAACGCCCAAGCTAATACTCAGATAAGCAAGGAAATTCAGGAAATCAGCAACACCCGACTGGGCCGAAGCGCCCGCCACTTTAGCAATGGTTATCGGTCCACTCAAGTTTTTTACCGAGAGCTCGCCGAACAACATTTTCTTCAGTGAATCGAGGGTCAGCACGCTCATGGTCCAGGTGCGTCGAGCCCCCTCGCCAATTGCTGCCAATGGCCCGTAACTGACCTCGCGGATCATCTCCGGTGGCCAGTCGATCGCCTTCACCCCAGCCCCCAAATAACCGCTGGGTGACTTGCTCTCGCCGCGAGCGGCAAGCGTCACAGGGACGTCGATTTGAGCACCGTCGCGCTCAACCCGCAGCATGATTTTGGTAGCAGGATGCATACGGACGGTATCGACAACCTGCTGCCAGTCATCCAGCGTACGACCATCGAGCGCCAGCAACCGGTCTCCGGTCTTCAGGCCGGCAGCCTGAGCCGGCCCCTTTGGATCGAGTTCGGCCAGGACAGGCGGCAATGCCGGACGCCACGGACGAATCCCCAACGAATGGATAGGGTCAGGCTCGTCAGCCCCTTTGAGCCATTTGTCCAGCGCAAGTTCACGAGGAGAATCGGCCGTGGAACCTTGTTCGCGCACCATTATCTGCAACGAACCGCTTTCGCCCAGGCGACGCACAAGCTGCAGGTTCACCGCCGCCCAGCCGGAAGTTGCCTCGCCATCAATGGCCACGATTTCCTGGCCGGGGCTCAAACCTGCCTTGGCCGCAATACTGCCGGACTCGACAGCGCCGATGACCGGACGCACCTGCTCGCTGCCGAGCATCGCCAATACCCAGAAGAACGCGAATGCCAGCAGGAAGTTGGCAATCGGCCCCGCTGCTACGATGGCAATGCGCTGACGAACGGATTTACGATTGAAGGCTTGATCAAGCTGATCGAGCGGTACTTCACCTTCGCGCTCGTCGAGCATTTTGACGTAGCCGCCCAACGGAATGGCGGCGACGACAAATTCGGTGCCCTGCTTGTCGTGCCAGCGCAGCAAAGGCATGCCGAAGCCTACGGAGAAGCGCAGTACTTTGACCCCACAGCGACGCGCGACCCAAAAATGGCCGAACTCGTGGAAGGTAACCAGCACACCCAGTGCGACCAGGGTGCCGACAATCATATAGAGCGCGCTCATCTACTTTCTCCGCATTCCTATCCGCTGCTGCCTGGGCCAACTATCCGCAGCATTTACCGCCCGTGGCGGCTCAACCATTGTCCGGCCAGCAATCGCGCCTTCGCGTCTGCCGTGAACACTGCATCGAGATCATCCACTGCCACTACGGGCTCCAGACTCAGTACTTCTTCGATGATACTCGCGATTTCCGGGTAACGAACCCGTTCGTCGAGAAATGCTGCCACCGCCACTTCGTTCGCCGCATTGAGCATGGCCGGCGCGCTGTTACCCGCTTCGGCCGCCTGACGGGCCAGACGCAGGCAAGGGAAACGCTCTTCATCGGGCGCCTGGAAGTCCAGCCGCGCAATGGCAAACAGATCCAGCGGCGCCACACCAGAATCGATCCGCTCAGGCCAGGCCAGGGCATTGGCGATGGGCGTGCGCATATCCGGATTACCCAGCTGCGCCAGAACAGAACCATCGACGTAGTCGACCAGCGAATGGATCACACTTTGCGGGTGAATCACCACCTCGACCTGGGATGGCCTGGCATCAAACAGCCAGCAGGCCTCGATCAACTCAAGTCCCTTGTTCATCATGCTGGCCGAGTCAACGGAGATTTTTCGCCCCATGGACCAGTTCGGGTGAGCACACGCCTGATCGGGAGAAACATGCGCCAGCTCAGCCATTGGCGTCTGTCGGAACGGACCGCCGGAAGCCGTCAGCAAAATCCGACGTACGCCGACTGCCTCAAGGCCACGGGCATAATCCAGCGGCATGCACTGGAAAATGGCGTTGTGCTCGCTATCGATCGGCAGCAATACCGAACCGCTCTTGCGCACCGCCTGCATGAACAGCGCACCGGACATGACCAGCGCTTCTTTATTGGCCAGGAGAATCTTCTTGCCGGCCTCGACTGCCGCCAGTGTCGGGCGCAATCCCGCTGCACCGACGATGGCCGCCATGACTGTATCGACTTCCGGATCGGAAGCGACCTGACACAAACCTTCCTCACCCACCAGAACACGGGTCGAAAGACCCGCAGCGCGCAAATCATCCTGCAGGGTGCGGGCAGCTGCGACTTCAGGCACTACGGCAAATCGCGGCACATGGCGCACGCAGAGCGCCAGCAATTCACTCAAGCGGGTGAAGCCAGTCAAGGCAAAGACCTGATATCGATCAGGGTGACGAGCGATGACGTCGAGCGTACTCAGGCCAATCGAGCCGGTCGCGCCCAGAACGGTAATCTGTTGCGGGCGGCTCATGGGGTCGCCATCCACAGCAGCACCGCAAACACCGGGATCGCTGCCGTCAGGCTGTCGATTCGATCCAGCACGCCGCCGTGACCGGGAAGCAGATTGCTGCTGTCCTTGATCCCGGATTGACGCTTGAACATGCTTTCAGTGAGATCACCCACCACCGAAATGAACACGATCAGCGCGGCACCGATCAACCCTTTGAACAATTCGGCCACCGTCCAGTCGCGTACCAGAGCAACGATTGTGGTAATCACCAGGCTCAGCGCCAGACCACCGTACACGCCTTCCCAGCTTTTGCCCGGACTGACCTGCGGTGCGAGCTTGCGCTTGCCGAAAGCACGACCGGAGAAGTAGGCGCCAATATCGGCACCCCAGACCAACACCATCACCGCCATGATCAGCCAGTTACCCAACGGGTGTTGCTTGATCTGCACCAGACCTTGCCAGGCCGGCAGGAGAATCAACAGGCCGATCACCAATTTGGTCGCCGCAGTGGACCAATGCTCGCTCGAACGCGGATAGGTCAGCACCAGATACGTCGCCACAGCCCACCACAACACTGAAGCACCCAATACCCAAGGTGCGAGGCCGGGCAGGATGTACATGAGGAGCAGCGCCAAAGCGACCACAGCGGCATAGCCAACGCGGAACGCTTGACCGGCGAAACCCGCCAGACGCGCCCATTCCCAGGCACCAAGGGTCACGACCAGCCCGATGAACAGTGCAAAACCGGAACCTTCGAGCAGGAAAAACCCGCACAGGGCAATCGGTAGCAGGATCAGTGCGGTGATGATTCGTTGTTTAAGCATTAAACCCGGGCTCCAGCCTCGACCTGCTCGCTCGTTTTACCGAAGCGGCGCTGGCGGGAAGCGTAATCGGCCAGCGCATTGCGCATGGCATCGTGTTTGAAGTCCGGCCAGAACAGGTCGGAGAAATACAGCTCGGCATAGGCCAGCTGCCAGAGCAGGAAATTGCTGATGCGGTGCTCGCCACCGGTGCGGATACACAGGTCCGGCAGCGGCAGGTCGCCCGTGGCCAGGCAGGTCTGCAGCAGATCAGGCGTAATGTCTTCCGGACGCAGGTGTCCGGCCTGGACCTCTCGTGCCAGTCGCTGCGCAGCTTGCGCGATGTCCCACTGCCCGCCGTAATTGGCGGCGATCTGCAGCACAAAACGATTGGCGCCGGCCGTCATGGCCTCGGCTTCACGCATGGCTGCCTGCAGCTCGGGATGAAAGCGCGAGCGGTCCCCAATGATCCGCAGGCTGATGTTGTTGTCGTTGAGGCGCTTGGCCTCACGACGCAGCGCCTTGAAGAACAGATCCATCAAAGCGCTGACCTCATCGGCCGGACGCTGCCAGTTCTCGCTGGAAAAGGCGAACAGAGTCAGCACTTCGACCTTGGCCTCGGCACAAACTTCAATGACGGCACGTACCGCATCCACGCCCGCTTTATGCCCGGCGACACCCGGCATAAAGCGTTTTTTCGCCCAGCGATTGTTACCATCCATGATGATCGCGACATGGCGCGGCACCGCGGACGGTGCAGACTGCTTGGTCTTTTCCATGAAAACGCGACCCTTATACGGCCATCAGGTCTTTTTCTTTCTGCGCCAGGTCCGCGTCGATTTTAGCCACGAACTTCTTGGTCAGATCGTCGATCTCGCCAGTCGCACGACGCTCTTCGTCTTCGCTGATCTCTTTTTCCTTGACCAGATCCTTGAGCTGGCTGTTGGCATCGCGACGGATGTTGCGCACGGCAACACGGGCATCTTCAGCGACGTCACGAGCCTGCTTGGTGAAGCCCTTGCGGGTTTCTTCGGTCAGGGCAGGCATGGAGATCAACAGCAGCTCGCCGAGGTTGGTCGGGTTCAGGTTCAGACCTGCGCTACCGATCGCCTTGTCGACGGCACCCAGCATGTTGCGCTCGAAAGCAACGACTTGCAGGGTACGGGCGTCCTTGACGGTGATGTTGGCCACTTGCTTGATCGGGGTGTCGGAGCCGTAGTACGGCACCATCACGCCTTCCAGAATGCTCGGGTGCGCCTGGCCAGTACGAATGCGGCCGAAGTTGTGCGCCAGCGACTCCACGGACTTCTGCATGCGCTCTTGAGCGTCTTTCTTGATTTCGTTGATCATTGTTGGCCTTCCTCGATCAGGGTTCCTTCAGCGCCGCCATGTACGATGTTCAGCAGGGCGCCGGGCTTGTTCATGTTAAATACGCGTAGCGGCATCTTGTGGTCGCGGCACAGGCAAATGGCCGTCAGATCCATCACACCCAGCTTGCGATCCAGCACTTCATCGTAGGTCAGATGATCGAACTTCTCGGCATGCGGGTCTTTGAACGGGTCAGCGGTGTAGACGCCATCGACCTTGGTCGCCTTGAGCACGACATCGGCATCGATTTCGATTGCACGCAGGCAGGCTGCCGAATCCGTCGTAAAGAACGGGTTGCCGGTACCGGCCGCGAAAATCACCACGTCCTTGGAATTCAAGTGGCGCATTGCCTTGCGACGATCGTAGTGATCGGTCACGCCAACCATGGAAATAGCGGACATCACGATGGCCGAGATGTTGGCGCGCTCGAGGGCGTCGCGCATGGCCAGGGCGTTCATCACAGTGGCCAGCATGCCCATGTGGTCGCCGGTGACACGGTCCATGCCAGCCTTGCTCAGCGCTTCACCACGGAACAGATTGCCACCACCGATAACCAGACCGACCTGAACACCGATGCCGACCAGCTGGCCAACTTCCAATGCCATGCGATCCAGAACTTTCGGATCGATCCCGAACTCTTCCGAGCCCATCAGGGCCTCGCCGCTAAGCTTGAGTAGAATGCGTTTATAGCGAGCCTGATAACCACTGCCCTGCTGAGCCATTGCGAATCTCTCCTGCGGCGTATTTTAAAAATTCTTTGCGAGCTGTTTACAGCTGGCGCTCACTCTAGCTTGGCGCTGCTTCAGCGCCATCGGAACATGGCTTTGTAAGCCAGTTCCAAAGGGAAACCAAATAAAAATTGATACCCCATCTGAAAAGAGGCTGCGCGCGTGAGCGGGCAGCCTCTTCTGGGCGACAGTCAAAAACCGTCTTATTGCTTGGCGGCAGCCAGCTGGGCAGCAACTTCTTCTGCGAAGTTGTCCACTGGCTTCTCGATGCCTTCGCCTACTTTGAAGTAAGTGAAGGAAACGATTTCAGCGCCGGCTTTCTTGGCCAGGGCACCTACGGTGACTTCCGGATTCATGACGAAAGCTTGCTCAACCAGGCTGGCTTCAGCCAGGAACTTGCTGATGCGGCCGGCGATCATCTTCTCGACGATTTCAGCTGGCTTGCCTTTCATCTTGTCTTCGTTCAGGGTCAGGAAAACGCCCTTCTCGCGCTCGATGGCTTCTGGCGAAACCTGCGATGGCAGCAGGAATTCAGGGTTGCTTGCCGCCACGTGCATGGCGATCTCTTTGGCCAGCTGAACATCGCCGCCCTTGAGAACAACAGCAACACCGATCTTGTTACCGTGCAGGTAGGTGCCGACAACGTCACCCTCTACACGTACCAGACGACGAATGTTGACGTTCTCGCCTACTTTGGCAACCAGAGCTTCACGAGCCGTTTCCTGAGCGGCGATCAGCGGAGCTGCGTCGGTCAGTTTTTCGTCGAAGGCTTTTTCTACGCTGGCAGCAACGAAGTTCTTGAAGTCGTCTTGCAGGGCCAGGAAGTCGGTCTGCGAGTTGACTTCCAGCAGCACGGCTACCTTGTCGTCAGCCTTGATGGCGATAGCGCCTTCAGCGGCAACGTTGCCGGCTTTCTTGGCGGCCTTGATGGCGCCCGAAGCACGCATGTCATCAATGGCTTTCTCGATGTCGCCGCCAGCCTTGGTCAAGGCCTTTTTGCAATCCATCATGCCTTCGCCAGTACGCTCGCGCAGTTCTTTGACCAACGCTGCAGTAATCTCTGCCATTTCAAAATCCTCTTGGATAGGTTTTCAACCATTCCACCCGATCGAACGGGCGATCAATTCTTCCCGAACCACCCTTGTTAGCTGCCGCACGTTACAGATAGAGCAGTGGGCGCCGACAAATGGTTTTCGAGGTGGCAAAAAGGGGGCCAAGCCCCCTTTTTGCTTACTGAGTCAACGCCAAGGCGTCAATTACTCAGCTGCAGCCTGAGTTTCTTCAGCTGCGAACTCTACAGTGCCGCCGGCAACATTGTTGCGACCACGGATAACAGCGTCAGCCATCGAACCCATGTACAGCTGGATAGCGCGGATTGCGTCATCGTTGCCTGGGATGATGTAGTCAACGCCTTCCGGGCTGCTGTTGGTATCGACTACGCCGATAACCGGGATGCCCAGCTTGTTGGCTTCGGTGATCGCGATGCGCTCGTGATCAACGTCGATAACGAACAGAGCGTCTGGCAGACCGCCCATGTCCTTGATACCACCCAGGGAACGATCCAGCTTTTCCAGGTCACGAGTGCGCATCAGCGCTTCTTTCTTGGTCAGCTTGGCGAAAGTACCGTCTTCGGCTTGAACTTCAAGGTCACGCAGACGCTTGATGGAAGCACGGATGGTTTTGAAGTTGGTCAGCATACCGCCCAACCAGCGGTGATCGACGTACGGCGAACCGCAACGTGCTGCTTCTTCAGCAACGATCTTGCCAGCGGAACGCTTGGTGCCGACGAACAGAATCTTGTTTTTGCCCTGGGCCAGACGCTCTACGAAAGTCAGAGCTTCGTTGAACATTGGCAGGGTTTTTTCAAGGTTGATGATGTGAATCTTGTTACGCGCGCCGAAAATGTACTTGCCCATTTTCGGGTTCCAGTAACGGGTCTGGTGACCGAAGTGCACACCGGCCTTCAGCATATCGCGCATGTTGACTTGGGACATGATAGTTCCTTAATAAGTCGGGTTTGGCCTCCACGTATCCCAATGACCAACCAGCAGCATCAGCTGAAGGCACCCAGGTCATCGTGTCGACACGTGTGTGGATTTAGGCTTTACGGGACATCCCCGGAAAGCGGCGCATTTTATACCACAAGGCAGGGCAAAACGGAACCCGGATTCTGAAATCCTGGCGAGCGTTTTGCTCCATCCCTTGGAATCCGCCAAGAATGCACCATTCTATAGAGAGAAGCGATGCACACAGGCGCAGATTTGCACTGATCGTCTGGTAGAATCGCATTTTTCAGGGCTGCGAAAATCCATCGCGAAACGCCCTTTCCGTTTAGAAAGCGCCGCCTGGCGCAGAGAGAGCCTGTATGACCGTCACCCTCAAAACCCCCGAGGATATTGCCAAAATGCGTATCGCCGGCAAACTGGCCGCCGATGTGCTGGAAATGATTGCCGAATACGTCAAGCCAGGCGTTACCACCGATCAACTGAACCAGATCTGCCATGACTACATCGTCAATGAGCAGAAAGCCATCCCTGCCCCGCTCAACTACAAGGGCTATCCGAAGTCGATCTGCACCTCGATCAACCATGTGGTCTGCCACGGCATCCCGAACGACAAGCCGCTCAAGGATGGCGACACCCTGAACATCGACGTCACCGTCATCAAGGACGGTTTCCACGGCGACACCAGCCGCATGTTCCACGTCGGCAACGTGCCGGTCTGGGCCGAACGCCTGTCCCAGGTGACCCAGGAATGCATGTACAAGGCGATCGAGATCGTCAAACCCGGCTGCCGCTTGGGCGACATCGGCGAAATAATCCAGAAGCACGCGGAAAAGAACGGTTTCTCGGTGGTTCGCGAATTCTGCGGCCATGGTATCGGCAAGGTATTCCACGAAGAACCGCAGATCCTGCACTACGGCCGCGCGGGCACCGGCATGGAACTCAAGGCTGGCATGACCTTCACCATCGAGCCGATGATCAACCAGGGCCGTGCCGACACCAAGGTACTGGGTGACGGCTGGACCGCGATCACCAAGGACCGCAAGCTCTCGGCACAGTGGGAACACACCCTGCTGGTGACCGAAACCGGCTACGAGATCTTCACCCTGCGCAGCGATGACACCATCCCTCGCGTTTCGGCCTGATCCCGTTACCGTACATCGCCTATAGAAAGGAAAGCCAATCGATGCCGCAGGTGGATCCCGAACTCTTCGACCGCGGCCAGTTCCAGGCTGAACTGGCCCTGAAGGCAAGCCCGATCGCGGCCTTCAAGAAGGCGATCCGCCAGGCCCGCGAAGTGCTCGACACGAGGTTTCGCAACGGCCGGGACATTCGCCGACTGATCGAGGATCGCGCCTGGTTCGTCGACAACATCCTGCAAAAGGCCTGGGAGCAGTTCAGCTGGAGCGAGGACGCCGACATCGCGCTGGTCGCGGTCGGTGGCTACGGCCGTGGCGAATTGCACCCTTATTCCGATATCGATTTGCTGATCCTGCTGGACAGCGCCGACCACGAGGTTTTCCGCGATTCCATCGAGCGTTTTCTGACGCTGTTGTGGGACATCGGCCTGGAGGTCGGTCAGAGTGTTCGTTCAGTCGATGAATGCGCCGTCGAGGCCCGCGCCGACCTGACGGTCGTCACCAACCTGATGGAAAGCCGCACCATCGCCGGCCCCGAGCATCTGCGCCAGCGCATGCTGGACGTCACCGGCACCGGGCACATGTGGCCGAGCAAGGACTTCTTCCTGGCCAAGCGTGCCGAACAAAAGGCTCGCCACCACAAGTACAACGACACCGAATACAACCTGGAACCCAACGTCAAAGGCTCCCCCGGCGGCCTGCGGGATATCCAGACGATACTGTGGGTGGCCCGTCGCGAGTACGGCACCCTGAACCTGCGGGCACTGGCTGGCGAAGGATTCCTGGTCGAGAGTGAAAACGCCCTGCTCGCCTCCTCCCAGGAGTTCCTGTGGAAGGTTCGCTATGCCCTGCACATGCTGGCCGGCCGCTCCGAAGACCGACTGCTGTTCGATCACCAGCGCACCATTGCCGGGCTGCTGGGCTTCAAAGGCGACGACGCCAAGCAAGCCATCGAAAACTTTATGCAACAGTATTATCGGGTGGTGATGAGCATCGCCCAGCTCAGTGACCTGATCATCCAGCACTTCGAGGAAGTCATCCTCGCACCGGAAGACGAATCACCACCGCAGCCGATCAACTCGCGCTTCCAGTTGCATGACGGCTACATCGAGGCACGCAACGACAACGTCTTCCGCCGCACCCCCTTCGCCATGCTCGAAATCTTCGTGCTGATGGCCCAGCAGCCGGAAATCAAGGGCGTGCGCGCCGACACCATTCGTCTGCTGCGGGAACACCGCCACCTGATCGACGACGACTTCCGTAACGATATTCGCAACACCAGCCTGTTTATTGAATTGTTCAAATGCAAGATCGGCATCCACCGCAACCTGCGGCGAATGAACCGTTACGGCATCCTTGGACGCTATCTGCCCGAATTCGGATTCATCGTCGGGCAGATGCAACACGACCTGTTCCACATCTATACGGTCGATGCCCACACACTGAACCTGATCAAACACCTGCGTAAGTTGCAGTACACCCAGGTGTCGGAAAAATTCCCGCTGGCCAGCAAAACCATGGGCAAACTGCCCAAACCCGAGCTGATCTACATGGCCGGCCTGTACCACGACATCGGCAAAGGCCGGCATGGCGATCACTCGGACATCGGCGCCGTGGATGCCGAGGCCTTTTGCCAACGACACCAACTGCCCACATGGGATAGCCGCCTGATCGTTTGGCTGGTGCAAAACCACCTGGTGATGTCGACCACCGCCCAGCGCAAGGACTTGTCCGACCCGCAGGTGATCCACGATTTCGCCCAGATCGTCGGCGACGAAACCCGCCTCGACTACCTGTATGTGCTGACCGTCTCCGACATCAACGCCACCAACCCGACCCTGTGGAACTCCTGGCGCGCCAGCCTGCTGCGCCAGCTCTACACCGAGACCAAGCGCGCCCTGCGTCGCGGCCTGGAGAACCCGGTGGATCGCGAAGAGCAGATCCGCCAGACACAGAGCGCCGCCCTGGATATCCTGGTGCGCGGCGGCACCGACCCGGACGATGTCGAGCAGTTGTGGGCGCAGTTGGGTGATGACTATTTCCTGCGTCACACCGCCGGCGACGTCGCATGGCACAGTGACGCGATCCTCCAGCAACCGGCCGACGGCGGGCCACTGGTGCTGATCAAGGAAACCACCCAGCGCGAGTTCGAAGGCGGTACACAGATCTTCATCTACGCCCCGGACCAGCACGACTTCTTTGCCGTGACCGTGGCCGCGATGGACCAGCTCAACCTGAACATTCACGACGCCCGGGTCATCACCTCCAGCAGCCAGTTCACCCTCGACACCTATATCGTGCTCGACACCGACGGCGACTCGATTGGCGATAATCCGGCGCGGGTCAAACAGATCCGCGAAGGCCTGACTGAAGCCCTGCGCAACCCGGACGACTACCCGACCATCATCCAGCGTCGGGTGCCGCGTCAGCTCAAGCATTTCGCCTTTGCACCACAGGTGACGATCCACAACGACGCCCAGCGCCCAGTGACGGTTCTGGAACTCACGGCGCCCGACCGCCCGGGCCTGCTGGCGCGGATTGGCACGATTTTCCTGGAGTTCGATCTGTCGTTGCAGAACGCCAAGATCGCCACCCTCGGCGAGCGCGTGGAAGACGTGTTCTTCATTACCGACGCCAACAATCAGCCGTTGTCCGACCCTCTGCTGTGCAGCCGCCTGCAGGACGCGATCGTCGAACAACTGAGCGTCAACCAGGAACCTGATATCAAACTGTCGCGCATCAGCATCTGAATCAACACATATCCCCCTGTGGGAGCGCCTGTGGCGAGGGGGCTTGCCCCCGTTTAAGTGCTTAGCACTCACAAGATCTTTGGTAAATCAGAGAATTTGGGGCAGCTTCGCAGCCCAACGGGGGCAAGCCCCCTCGCCACAAGCCCGCTCCCACATTGAACGAGGCCCCCGATGAACAACGCTCTGTCCCAGCTCCAGCCCTACCCGTTCGAGAAACTCCGCGCCCTGCTCGGCAGCGTGACGCCGAACCCGGACAAGCGTCCGATCGCGCTGTCCATCGGCGAGCCGAAACACCGTTCGCCAAGCTTTGTCGCCGAGGCCCTGGCCAGCAATCTGGAAAAAATGGCCGTGTACCCGACCACCCTCGGTATCCCGGAGCTGCGTGAAGCCATCGCGGCCTGGTGCGAGCGTCGTTTCGATGTCCCCAAGGGCTGGATCGACCCGGCGCGCAACGTGCTGCCGGTCAACGGCACCCGCGAGGCGCTGTTCGCCTTCACCCAGACCGTGGTCAACCGTGGCGATGACGCGCTGGTGGTCAGCCCGAACCCGTTCTACCAGATCTACGAAGGCGCGGCGTTCCTCGCCGGGGCCAAGCCGCATTACCTGCCTTGCCTGGACGAAAACGGCTTCAACCCTGATTTCGACGCCGTGTCGCCGGACATCTGGAAACGCTGCCAGATCCTGTTCCTGTGCTCGCCAGGCAACCCGACCGGCGCCTTGATTCCAGTGGAAACCTTGAAAAAGCTGATCGCCCTGGCCGACGAATACGACTTCGTGATTGCCGCCGATGAGTGCTACAGCGAACTGTACTTCGACGAACAAACCCCGCCACCAGGCCTGCTCAGCGCCTGCGCGGAACTGGGTCGAAAGGACTTCAAGCGTTGCGTGGTGTTCCACAGCCTGTCCAAGCGCTCGAACCTGCCGGGCCTGCGCTCGGGCTTTGTGGCCGGTGATGCCGACGTCCTCAAGGGCTTCCTGCTCTACCGCACCTACCATGGCTGCGCGATGCCGGTTCAAACCCAACTGGCCAGCGTTGCTGCGTGGAATGACGAAGTGCATGTGCGCGCCAATCGGGCGCTGTACCGCGAGAAGTTCGATGCGGTGCTGGAAATCCTCAGCCCGGTCATGGACGTACAGCGTCCGGATGGCAGCTTCTACCTGTGGCCGAATGTCGCCGGTGACGACGCAGCGTTCTGCCGTGACCTGTTCGAGCAGGAACATGTGACCGTGGTGCCGGGCTCTTACCTGTCGCGGGATGTCGATGGCGTCAATCCGGGAGCCGGGCGTGTGCGCATGGCACTGGTTGCGCCACTGGCAGAATGTGTCGAGGCTGCCGAGCGTATTCGCGCGTTCATCCAGCGCCGGTAAGAGCCAGGTTTACTTCACCTGGCCAAGCTTGGCCTCACTCAGATCCAGCTCCCCCAACACCTCACGCAACACGTCATCACCAATCTGGTGATGACGACTGAGGCTATACAACTCAAGGCGTTGCGCCCGCAGCGCCTTCAAGCGCAAACGCCGTTCCAGCAAGTCCATCTGAAACGCCAGGGCTTGCGCCTCAGCGGAATCGTTGAATACCTCCAATTGATGCCGATACTCGGACATGATTCGCGCCTTGAGCTCAGCGGCCAGCGCGGATTGAGCTGCGTCCTGCGGGTTGACCTCTTCTGTCTCAAGCGCATGAATGGCCGCCTCGGCGGTCTTGCGCCAGGCGTCGCGCACTTCATTGCGCCGCTTGTCGTCCGGGCTGGCTTCTATGCCACGCAACAACAGTGGCAGCGCGATGCAGGCCGCAATCAACGACAGCAGAATCACCCCGGCAGCAATAAAGATCAGCAAGTCGCGTTCGGGAAATGCATCGGAGCCCATCAATATCGGCACCGACATCACACCCGCCAGCGTCACGGCCCCGCGCACGCCGCCGACAGTCAGTAACCAACAGGAACGCGCGCTGGGCACCCGGGTTATCTCAGCCTTGCCACGCCAACGCCGCACAAAAATGGACAGCCGCCAGATGCTTTGCACCCAGACGAACCGCAAAGCCAGCAGCACCAGGAAAATCGCCACCACGTCCAGCCCGCGATACAGCAACGTCGGCCATAGTGAGGTTTCGTGACTTGCCACCGCCTTGATGATGTCCGGCAACTGCAAACCCAACAGCAGGAAGATCAAACCGTTGAAGGCGAACTCCAGCAGCGACCAGACACTTCGATTGAGCAAGCGCGTGTTGGTCTGGCGCGGCAGCAGGTCGAGCCAGCTCTGCATCATCCCCGCCGCCACCGCGGACAGGATGCCCGACACTTCCATGCGCTCGGCCAGCACATAGGCCGCAAACGGCAGCAGCAACATGAACACCACATGCGTCGCCGGATCATCCCAGCCCCGCGCGATCATCCACGCCCGCAGACGGCCGACCAGCCAGCTCAGGGCCACCCCGACAGCCAGGCCACCCACCGCGACCAGTACGAACGTCAGGCTGGCATTGGCCAGCGAGAACACGCCGGTCACCGCCGCCACCAGGGCAAACTTGAATGTCACCAGGCCTGATGCGTCGTTCATCAGCGCCTCGCCCTGCAAGATATGCATCAACGGGGTCGGTAGTCGATTGCGGGAAATGGCCGACACCGCCACCGCATCCGTCGGTGACAGCACAGCCGCCAGGGCGAACGCCACCGGCAACGGCACACCGGGCAGCAGCCAATGAATGAAATACCCGGCGCCGACCACGGTGAACAGCACCAGGCCCACTGCCAGGGTCAGGATCGGGCCGCGCAAGTGCCAGAATTCGCGCTTGGGCATGCGCCAGCCGTCGGAGAACAACAGTGGCGGCAGGAACAGAAACAGGAACAGTTCGGGATCGAGGGCTACATGCAGGCCGAGCGTCGGCCAGGCAAGCAAGGCTCCGGCGGCAATCTGCACCAACGGCAACGGCAGCGGAACCACCCGTCCGATCAGGCGCGAAACGCCGACCAGCATCAACAGGATCAGGACGGTGTAGGCGGTTTGCATAAAGCGGGATTCCCGGGCAATCGACAGCATTGAAGTGCCATATTAGCCGCTTAGACTACCGGTGGCCCTTGCACCTATGTCGCACCCTGAACGCGCCAATCCCTGCGGGAGCGAGCTTGCTCCCACAGGTTTTGCGTTTTAACTCAATGCACATGGCATAATCCGTCACCTTTACATTTACGGCACCTGCAAAGGGGGCAATTCCTTGACCGTTTCAAGCAAAACGTTGCACCTTTTCGGCATCAAAGCCTGCGACACCATGAAAAAGGCGCGCACCTGGCTCGATGAACACGCTGTCAGCTATGACTTTCATGATTACAAATCGGTCGGTATCGACCGTGAACACCTGACCCAATGGTGCAGCGAGCACGGTTGGGAAGTGGTGTTGAACCGTGCAGGCACGACCTTTCGCAAGCTCGACGACGAACGCAAAGCCGATCTCGACCAGACGAAAGCCATCGAACTGATGCTCGCACAACCCTCGATGATCAAGCGCCCGGTGCTCGATCTCGGTGACCGAACCCTGATTGGCTTCAAGCCAGATATCTACGCGGCCGCGCTCAAGTAAGCAGCCCGTTCAATTTTGTTAGAGGTATACACATGTCCACTACCCTGTTCAGCCTGGCCTTCGGCGTCGGCACTCAAAACCGTCAAGGCGCATGGCTGGAAGTGTTCTACGCCGCCCCGGTACTCAAGCCATCGGCTGAAGTCCTCGCCGCTATCGCACCGATCCTGGGCTACACCGAAGGCAATCAGGCCATCGCGTTCAGCACCGCCCAGGCCTCGCAACTGGCAGAAGCGCTGAAAAGCGTCGACGCTGCCCAGGCTGCCCTGCTGACCCGCCTGGCCGAGAGCCACAAGCCGCTGGTTGCCACCTTGCTGACCGAAGACGCCCAGCTGTCGTCCACCCCTGAGGCCTACCTCAAGCTGCACCTGCTGAGCCATCGCCTGGTCAAGCCGCACGGCCTGAACCTGGCCGGCATCTTCCCGCTGCTGCCAAACGTGGCCTGGACCAGCCAGGGCGCGATCGACCTGAGCGAACTGGCCGAACTGCAACTCGAAGCCCGCCTGCGCGGCGAGCTGCTGGAAGTGTTCTCGGTGGACAAGTTCCCGAAAATGACCGACTACGTGGTTCCGGCCGGCGTGCGTATCGCTGACGCTGCGCGCCTGCGCTTGGGCGCTTACGTGGGCGAAGGTACCACCGTGATGCACGAAGGCTTCATCAACTTCAACGCCGGCACCGAAGGCCCGGGCATGATCGAAGGCCGCGTATCCGCTGGCGTATTCGTCGGCAAGGGTTCGGACCTGGGCGGCGGCTGCTCGACCATGGGCACCCTGTCGGGCGGCGGCAACATCGTGATCAAGGTTGGCGAAGGCTGCCTGATCGGCGCCAACGCCGGTATCGGTATCCCGTTGGGCGACCGCAACACCGTCGAGTCGGGCCTGTACGTGACCGCTGGTACCAAAGTGGCGCTGCTGGACGAGAACAATCAGCTGGTCAAAGTGGTCAAGGCCCGTGAACTGGCTGGCCAGCCGGACCTGCTGTTCCGTCGCAATTCGGAGACCGGTGCCGTGGAATGCAAAACCCACAAATCGGCCATCGAACTGAACGAAGCGCTGCACGCTCACAACTAAGCGTTACACGATCACCTGTGTAGGAGCGAGCTTGCTCGCGAAAAACGTAAGGGCAACGCGGTTATTCAGATAATGCGCGTTTTCGTTCACGTCCATCGCGAGCAAGCTCGCTCCTACAGGGGTCTGGCGTACGCCCGCCCATGTTCACCAGGGCCGAACAACATGATGATTCTCTCTCCATGGCGTGCCGATTTTCCGGCCATCGCCGCCCTGCAACGGCAAGACCAGACCTATCTGGACAACGCCGCCACCACGCAAAAACCTCAAGCCCTGCTGGATGCCCTGGCGCACTACTACGCCAACGGCGCGGCCAACGTGCATCGGGCGCAGCATTTGCCCGGCGCCCACGCCACCCAGGCGTTCGAGGACAGCCGCCGCAAAGTCGCACAATGGCTCAATGCTGGTGATTGCGGGCAGATCATCTTTACCCACGGCGC
Organism: Pseudomonas sp. GL-R-26; assembly: GCF_019947365.1. Classification (NCBI taxonomy): domain Bacteria; kingdom Pseudomonadati; phylum Pseudomonadota; class Gammaproteobacteria; order Pseudomonadales; family Pseudomonadaceae; genus Pseudomonas; species Pseudomonas sp. GL-R-26. The sequence goes on from NZ_JAGYGI010000003.1 coordinate 109,234, forward strand.
GACGTCCGCGCTGAATCTCCTGGCCTACGGCCTGGAACATCTTTTCAATCCGGGCGACGAGATTGTCATCAGCGCCCTGGAGCATCACGCCAACCTGCTGCCCTGGCAGCAACTGGTGCACCGTCGCGACCTGAAACTGGTGATCCTGCCGCTGGATGCCGACGGCGTGATCGACCTTGAAGCCGCCGCCGGTTTGATCGGCCCACGCACGCGTCTGCTGGCCGTCAGTCAACTGTCCAACGTGATTGGTGCGTGGCAGCCGCTGCCTGAATTACTGGCACTGGCCAAGGCGCACAACGCCCTGACCGTGATCGACGGCGCCCAGGGCGTGGTCCATGGCCGTCACGACGTGCAAGCGTTGGGCTGCGATTTTTACGTGTTCTCCAGCCACAAACTCTACGGCCCCGATGGCCTGGGCGTGCTGTTCGGGCGCAATACAGCACTGCAACAGCTGCGTCCCTGGCAGTTCGGCGGCGAAATGGTGCTCGATGCCAATTACCACGACGCACGCTTTCGCCCGGCACCGTTGGGTTTCGAAGCCGGGACGCCGCCGATTGCCAGTGTGATCGGCCTGGGAGCGACCCTGGATTACCTCGCCGGGCTCGATCAGAACGCCGTGTCCGCCCATGAAGCGGCGCTGCATGCCTGCCTGCTCAAGGGCCTTGAGGCGCGCAATGGCATTCGCCTGTTGGGCAAACCACAAGTGGCACTGGCCAGTTTCACCGTCGAAGGTGTGCATAACTCCGATCTTGCGCATTTGCTGACTGAACAAGGGATCGCGGTGCGTGCCGGCCATCACTGCGCGATGCCGCTGCTCAAACGCTTTGAGCTGGCCGGAGCGATTCGGGTGTCGTTGGCGCTGTACAACGACTCCGAAGACCTGGAGCGGTTCTTTGAAGCCCTGGATCAGGCGCTGGAGTTATTGCGATGAACCTGCCTGCTGATGCTGTGACGGCACTGGACACCTTTCACAAAGCGGCCGGCTGGGAACAGCGCGCACGCCTGTTGATGCAATGGGGCGAGCGCCTGCCGGCCTTGAGTGATGCGCAGATGTGTGATGCAAACCGGGTGCATGGCTGTGAAAGCCAGGTGTGGCTGGTGGGCGAATTGCGCGATGGCCACTGGCAATTCAGCGCCAACAGTGATGCACGGTTGATTCGCGGGTTGGTGGCGTTGCTGCTGGCGCGGGTCAACGGCTTGTCCGCAGCCGAGTTGCAGCAGGTGGATTTGCCGGACTGGTTCAATCAGTTGGGGCTGGGGCGGCAGTTGTCCGAGTCTCGTAGCAATGGCTTGAATGCGGTGCTTCAGCGGATGCGGGAGTTGGCTCAATAAAGGGGCTGCTTCGCAGCCCATCGCGAGCAGGCTCGCTCCTACAGGGGAACGCATTCCAATGTGGGAGCGAGCCTGCTCGCGATGGGGCCATCAGCCTTACAGATCAGACCTGCGGTTTGACCCGCTCCGCCGGCCGCCGCACACCCGCCACAATCTTGTCCACAGCCTTGGTCGCTGCGACCATGCCAAACGTCGCCGTCACCATCATCACCGCGCCAAACCCGCCGGCACAGTCGAGCTTCACCCCATCACCGACAAAACTCTTCTGCAGGCAAATGCTGCCATCCGGTTTCGGGTAGCGCAGTTGCTCGGTGGAAAACACGCACGGCACGCTGTAGTGGCGGGTCACGGTGCGTGAGAAGCCGTAGTCGCGGCGCAGCGTAGAACGCACTTTCGACGCCAACGGATCGTTGAACGTGCGATTGAGGTCGCAGACCTGGATCAACGTCGGGTCAATCTGCCCGCCCGCGCCGCCGGTGGTGATGATCTGGATCTTGCGGCGCTTGCACCAGGCGATCAGCGCGGCCTTGGCGTTGACGCTGTCGATGCAGTCGATCACGCAGTCGATGTTCGGCGTGATGTACTCGGCCATGGTGTCGCGGGTAACGAAGTCCGGCACCGCGTGCACCGTACAGTCCGGGTTGATCCCGCGCAGACGCTCGGCCATCACCTCGACCTTGGGCTTGCCCACCGTGCTGTCCAGCGCGTGCAACTGGCGGTTGGCGTTGCTGACGCAGACGTCATCGAGGTCGAACAACGAAATCTCGCCCACACCACAACGAGCCATGGCTTCCGCCGCCCAGGAACCGACGCCACCGACGCCGACGATCGCCACATGGGCCGCTTTCAGGCGCTCAAGGCCTTCGATGCCATACAAACGGGCGATGCCAGCAAACCGCGGATCTTCTGTACTCATGACCATTACCCCAAAAACCGGCGCGCATTATAGGGCTGTCGGCGCCCAAGAGCATCATTGCGCTATGAACGGGCAACATCCACGAAAACCACGTCGAACAAAGATTTGCCTTACACGCTCTAACGAAAGAACTTAAACCGACTTGGATTGCCCAATGTCCGGCAATTCCCTGTCCGCTGTACGACCAGAGAATGCCCGGTGTAGGATGCGCGCCCCTTGGCGACCGCCAACCGTTCCTTCGTTCCACAGTCTTTGGAACCCGAAATAACTATGTCATCGCGTAAATTTGGACTCAACCTGGTCGTGGTGCTCGCCATCGCTGCCTTGTTTACCGGCTTCTGGGCGCTGATCAACCGCCCGGTCACCGCCCCCAACTGGCCTGAACAGATCTCCGGCTTCTCGTACTCGCCATTCCAGCAGGGCCAGTTCCCGCAGAAAGACCAGTATCCGACCGACGATCAAATGCGTCGCGACCTGGAGATCATGAGCAAGCTGACGGACAACATCCGCATCTACTCGGTCGATGGCACCCTGCAAAACATCCCGAAACTGGCGGAAGAGTTCGGCTTGCGAGTGACCCTGGGGATCTGGATCAGCCCGGACCAGGAGCGCAACGAACGGGAAATTACCCGCGCCATTGAAATCGCCAACTCCTCGCGCAGCGTGGTTCGTGTGGTAGTCGGCAACGAAGCGATTTTCCGCAAGGAAATCACCGCCGCCGAACTCAGCGTGTTGCTCGACCGTGTGCGTGCCGCCGTCAAAGTACCGGTCACCACGTCCGAACAGTGGCACGTCTGGGAAGAGCACCCCGAACTGGCCAAGCACGTCGACCTGATCGCCGCGCACGTCCTCCCGTATTGGGAATTTATCCCGGTGGACAAGGCACAGCAGTTCGTTCTGGACCGTGCCCGCGACCTGAAAAAAATGTTCCCGAAAAAGCCGCTGCTGCTGTCCGAAGTGGGCTGGCCGAGCAACGGCCGCATGCGCGGTGGCGCCGACGCCTCACCGGCAGACCAGGCGATCTACCTGCGAACCCTGGTCAACAAGCTCAACCGCCAGGGCTTCAACTACTTCGTGATCGAAGCGTTTGACCAGCCGTGGAAAGCCAGCGACGAAGGTTCCGTCGGCGCCTACTGGGGCGTGTTCAACGCCGCGCGCCAGCAGAAGTTCAACTTCGAAGGCCCGGTGGTCGCGATTCCGCAATGGCGCGTGTTGGCCATTGGTTCGGTGGTATTGGCGCTGTTGTCGCTGACCCTGCTGATGATCGACGGATCGGCCCTGCGCCAGCGCGGTCGCACCTTCCTGACCTTCATTGCGTTCCTGTGCGGTTCGGTGCTGGTGTGGATCGGTTACGACTACAGCCAGCAATACAGCACCTGGTTCAGCCTGACCGTGGGCTTCTTGCTCGCCCTCGGTGCGCTCGGGGTGTTTATCGTGCTGCTGACCGAAGCCCATGAACTGGCCGAAGCGGTGTGGGTGCACAAGCGCCGGCGCGAGTTCCTGCCGGTGGAAGGCGACTCCAGCTACCGCCCGAAAGTGTCGATTCACGTGCCCTGCTACAACGAACCGCCGGAGATGGTCAAACAGACCCTCAACGCCCTGGCCAACCTCGACTATCCGGACTTCGAAGTCCTGATCATCGACAACAACACCAAGGACCCGGCGGTCTGGGAACCGGTGCGCGATTATTGCGAAACCCTCGGCCCGCGCTTCAAGTTCTTCCACGTGGCACCGCTGGCCGGCTTCAAGGGCGGCGCGCTGAACTACCTGATCCCGCACACCGCCAAAGATGCCGAAGTGATCGCGGTGATCGACTCCGATTACTGCGTGCACCCGAACTGGCTCAAGCACATGGTGCCGCACTTCGCCGACCCGAAAATCGCCGTGGTGCAGTCGCCGCAGGATTACCGCGACCAGAACGAAAGCACCTTCAAGAAGCTCTGCTACGCGGAATACAAAGGCTTCTTCCACATCGGAATGGTCACTCGCAACGACCGCGACGCGATCATCCAGCACGGCACCATGACCATGACCCGTCGCTCGGTGCTCGAAGAACTGGGTTGGGCCGACTGGTGCATCTGTGAAGATGCCGAGCTTGGCCTGCGGGTATTCGAGAAAGGCCTGTCGGCGGCGTATTACCACACCAGCTATGGCAAGGGCCTGATGCCCGATACCTTCATCGACTTCAAGAAGCAGCGTTTCCGCTGGGCCTACGGTGCGATCCAGATCATCAAGCGTCACACCGCCAGCCTGCTGCGCGGCAAGGACACCGAGCTGACCCGTGGCCAGCGCTACCACTTCCTCGCGGGCTGGTTGCCGTGGGTGGCAGACGGCATGAACATCTTCTTCACCGTCGGCGCGCTGTTGTGGTCGGCGGCGATGATCATCGTGCCGCAACGGGTCGATCCGCCGCTGCTGATCTTCGCAATCCCACCATTGGCGCTGTTCGTGTTCAAGGTCGCCAAGATCATCTTCCTCTACCGTCGTGCGGTTGGAGTGAATCTGAAGGATGCCTTCTGCGCGGCGCTGGCCGGTCTGGCGTTGTCCCACACCATCGCCAAAGCGGTGCTGTACGGCTTCTTCACCAGCAGCATTCCGTTCTTCCGTACACCGAAGAATGCCGACAACCACGGCTTCTGGGTGGCGATTTCGGAAGCCCGGGAAGAGATGTTCATCATGCTGCTGTTGTGGGGCGCTGCCTTGGGGATCTTCCTGGTGAACGGCATGCCGAGCAACGACATGCGTTTCTGGGTGACCATGTTGCTGGTGCAGTCGTTGCCATACTTGGCGGCGCTGATCATGGCGTTCCTGTCGTCGCTGCCGAAACCGACCGCCGAGCCTGAAACGGCACCTGTCGTCTAAATCTGCGCGGATGCACTAAACGGCGGCCAATGGCCGCCGTTTTGCTTTAAGATAAGCGCCATTTTGCGGGGCTTGGCTTAAGGGCCAGACCCAATACCTGTGGGAGCGAGCCTGCTCGCGATGAGGCCGTCACATTCAACCATTATGTTGACAGTGACATTGCTATCGCGAGCAGGCTCGCTCCCACATTTACAGCTTTCGGAGTTCTCCATGACGGCCCACGCCGACCTTTCGCCGACCCTCCAACTCGCCATCGACCTGATCCGCCGTCCGTCCGTGACGCCGATCGACGCCGATTGCCAGAAGCAGATGATGCAGCGCCTGGGCGATGCCGGTTTCACCCTGGAACCGATGCGCATCGAGGATGTGGATAACTTCTGGGCCACCCACGGCCAGGAAGACGGTCCGGTGCTGTGCTTCGCCGGCCACACCGACGTGGTCCCGACCGGCCCGGTGGCGGCCTGGCAGATCGAACCGTTCAACGCGCTGATCGACGAACACGGCATGCTCTGCGGCCGTGGCGCCGCCGACATGAAAGGCAGCCTCGCCGCCATGACCGTCGCCTCCGAGCGTTTTGTCGCCGACTACCCGAATCACAAGGGCAAAGTCGCCTTCCTGATCACCAGCGACGAAGAAGGCCCGGCGCACCACGGCACCAAGGCAGTGGTTGAACGCCTCGCCGCGCGCAAGGAGCGTCTGGACTGGTGCATCGTCGGCGAACCGTCGAGCACCACCCTGGTCGGTGACGTGGTCAAGAACGGCCGTCGCGGCTCCCTCGGCGCCAAGCTGACCGTACGCGGCATTCAAGGTCACGTGGCTTACCCGCACCTGGCGAAGAACCCGATCCACCTCGCTGCCCCGGCCCTGGCCGAACTGGCCGCCGAGCACTGGGACCACGGTAACGATTTCTTCCCGCCGACCAGTTTCCAGATCTCCAACGTCAATTCCGGCACCGGTGCGACCAACGTGATCCCGGGTGACCTGGTGGCGGTGTTCAACTTCCGCTTCTCCACCGAATCGACGGTCGAAGGTCTGCAAAAGCGCGTCGCCGACATCCTCGACAAGCACGGCCTGGACTGGCACATCGACTGGGCGCTGTCCGGCCTGCCGTTCCTCACCGAACCGGGCGCGCTGCTCGATGCGGTGTCGGCGAGCATCAAGGACATCACCGGTCGCGAAACAAAAGCGTCCACCAGCGGTGGTACCTCCGATGGCCGCTTCATCGCGACCATGGGTACCCAAGTGGTTGAACTGGGCCCGGTCAACGCGACCATCCACCAGGTCAACGAACGCGTGCTGGCCGCCGATCTCGACGTGCTGACCGAGATCTACTACCAGACCCTGATCAAGTTGCTCGCCTGATGCTTGCGTGCCCGATCTGCAGTGAGCCGCTGAACGCGGTGGACAACGGCGTGGCCTGCCCCGCCGGGCATCGTTTCGACCGTGCGCGCCAGGGTTACTTGAACCTGTTGCCGGTGCAGCACAAGAACAGCCGCGACCCTGGGGATAACCAGGCAATGGTCGAAGCCCGCCGCGACTTCCTGAACGCCGGGCACTACGCCCCGGTGGCCAAGCGTCTGGCGGAGCTGGCGGCCGGCTACGCACCACAGCACTGGCTGGACATCGGTTGTGGTGAGGGTTACTACACCGCGCAAATCGCCGAGGCCCTGCCAGATGCCGAAGGTTATGCCCTGGACATCTCCCGCGAAGCGGTCAAACGCGCCTGCAAACGCAACCCGCAGCTCACCTGGTTGATCGCCAGCATGGCGCGGGTGCCGTTGGCCTCCGGCAGTTGCCAGTTCCTGGCCAGTGTCTTCAGCCCGCTGGATTGGGAAGAAGCCAAACGCCTGCTCAGTGTTGGCGGCGGCCTGATGAAAGTCGGGCCGACCAGCGGCCACCTGATGGAATTGCGTGAGCGGCTGTACGACGAAGTCCGCGAGTACATTGACGACAAGCATCTGGACCTGGTGCCGGAAGGCATGGCACTGGCGCACAGCGAGACGCTGACGTTCAAGCTGACGCTGGACAAGCCGCAGGACCGCGCCAACCTGCTTGCGATGACGCCCCACGGCTGGCGTGCCAGTGCCGAGCGTCGTGCGGCGGTGATCGAGCAGACCGAGCCGTTCGAGACCACCGTGTCAATGCGCTACGATTATTTCGTTCTTCAATAACCTTTTGGTTTCGGGCGAGTGCCCGAGACCGGCTAAATCCGCGAATGGATTTTTCAGACCCGCAGTGAGGACATCCATGCGCCAACCCGATATCGAGATTTACCTGAAAGACGCCGACGTCGACCACAAGGCCATTTCCGCCTGGCTCGGCGCGGCATTGGGCCCGTGCACGGATTGGGTCCAGAAGGGCCAGACCTACAAGTGCAAGGCCGGCAACGTGCCGGTGACCTGGCTGCCAAAAGCCGTCGGCAAGTGGAACAGCCTGTACCTGGAAAGCGACCAGACCCCGTGGGACGACGACATCGCCTGCGCCCGCGCCGCGTTTGCCGCTCTGAACGTGGAAGTGCGTTGCGCACCGGGCACCTGGGTCGAGGAAGAAGGTGAAGAGACGGCGGACCGCTGGATTCGCATCAGCGCCGATGGTGAAGAAGAGATCACCTGGAAAACCGCGTAAAAGCCTACACACCGAACCTGTGGGAGCGAGCTTGCTCGCGATGAGGCCCTTTCAGTCAACTTCCATGTTGAATGTCAGTCCGCTATCGCGAGCAAGCTCGCTCCTACAGTGTTTTTGGGTGTTCTGAAGATTTGGTTTACAGACCTACAACATCCTCAGCCTGCAACCCCTTTTGCCCTTCCACCACCGCGTATTCAACCTGCTGGCCTTCGGTCAGCGAACGGTGGCCTTCACCGCGAATCGCGCGGTAGTGCACGAACACGTCCACCCCGTCCTCGCGCTGAATGAAGCCGTAGCCCTTGGCGTCGTTGAACCACTTCACATTACCGGTTTCGCGTGTTGCCATTTGTTCATACTCCCTTTTTATTATTGGTCGGGCTTTTCGCAGGAAAGCCTCGGGAACGTCAGCCTGCGCATACCGGTCCCATGAGGGCAACGGCGACAGAGCACCGAGTATATGACAGACGTTAAAACTCTCAACAGGAGTTTACTTCGCCGCTTTTTTGCCGATTTTAAGCGAATCCGGCACACTATCGGCCGCCCAAGCAATTGCTTGGTTTTATTCACTCACGCAGAAGCCGTATGACCCGCTCCCCGTTCCGCCGTCTTGTGTTTGGCACCCTGCGCCGACTGTTGTACCTCTGGGTTCGCTCCGAGACGATCAACCAGTCGTCGTTCACCCTCAACCTCGACCGCAGTCGTCCGGTGTTCTACGTCCTGCAAAACCCTTCGCTGACCGACCTCGCCGTGGTCGACACCGAGTGCAGCAAGGCTGGCCTGCCACGCCCGGTGCTGCCGGTATCGGTGGGCAACCTGCTGGAACCTGCCGCGTTCTTCTACCTGACGCCGGACCCGGACTGGCTCGGCCGCCAGGACAAGCGCGGTGCACCGCCGACACTGACCCGCCTGGTCAGCGCCCTGAGCCAGAACGCCGCCGAAGACGCACAGATCATTCCGGTCAGCGTGTTCTGGGGCCAATCGCCGGACAGCGAAAACAGCCCATGGAAACTCCTGTTCGCCGACAGCTGGGCCGTTACCGGGCGCCTGCGTCGCTTGCTGAGCATCATTGTGCTGGGACGCAAGACCCGCGTGCAGTTCTCCGCGCCGATCCACCTGCGCGAACTGATCGAGCACGACAAGGGTCACGAGCGCACCGTGCGCATGGCCCAGCGCATCCTGCGGGTGCACTTTCGCAACCTGAAGGCCGCAGTGATCGGCCCGGACATTTCCCACCGCCGCAACCTGGTCAAGGGCCTGCTCAACCAGCCACAGGTCAAACAAGCAATCCTCGACGAAGCCGAGCGCGAGAACATCTCGCCGGAGAAAGCCAAAGCCCAGGCGCTGCGCTACGGCAACGAAATCGCCTCGGACTACACCTACACTGCGATCCGTTTTATGGAAGTGGTGCTGAGCTGGTTCTGGAACAAGATCTACGACGGCATCAAGGTCAACCACATCGAAGGCGTGCAGAAGGTCGCCCAGGGTCACGAAGTGATCTACGTACCGTGCCACCGCAGCCACATCGACTATCTGCTGCTGTCCTATCTACTGTTTCGCAACGGCCTGACCCCGCCGCACGTTGCCGCAGGCATCAACCTGAACATGCCGGTGATCGGCGGCCTGCTGCGTCGCGGCGGTGCCTTCTTCATGCGCCGCACGTTCAAGGGCAACCCGCTCTACACCTCGGTGTTCAACGAATACCTGCATACCCTGTTCACCAAGGGCTTTCCGGTGGAGTACTTCGTCGAAGGCGGCCGCTCACGCACCGGGCGCATGCTGCAACCGAAGACCGGGATGCTGGCGATCACCCTGCGCAGCTTCCTGCGTTCGTCGCGCATGCCGATCGTGTTCGTGCCGGTATACATCGGCTACGAGCGCGTATTGGAAGGTCGAACCTATCTTGGCGAGTTGCGTGGTGCGGCCAAGAAAAAAGAGTCGATCTTCGATATTTTCAAAGTGATTGGTGCGCTCAAGCAGCGCTTTGGCCAGGTGGCGGTGAACTTCGGCGAGCCGATCAAGCTGGCGGAATTCCTCGACGGCGAACAGCCGGACTGGCGCCAACAGGAACTCGGTCCGCAGTTCAGACCGGCCTGGCTCAACGAAACCACCAACCGTCTTGGCGAAAAAGTCGCCCGGCATCTGAACGAAGCGGCGGCGATCAACCCGGTCAACCTGGTGGCACTGGCGCTGCTGTCGACCACCCGCCTGGCGCTGGATGACCGGGCCATGGCGCGGGTGCTGGACCTGTACCTGGCGCTGCTGCGCAAGGTCCCGTACTCGCCGCACACCACCTTGCCGGAAGGCGATGGCCGGGCGCTGATCGAGCATGTGAAAGACATGGACCTGCTGTCCGAGCAGAGCGATGCGTTGGGCAAGATTCTCTATCTGGACGAACAGAACGCCGTCCTGATGACCTACTACCGCAACAACGTGCTGCACATCTTCGCGCTGCCGGCGTTGCTCGCGAGCTTCTTCCAGAGCACCTCGCGCATGAGCCGCGAACAGATCCTGCGCTACACCCGCGCGCTGTACCCGTACCTGCAAGCGGAACTGTTCATTCGCTGGTCGCTGGACGAACTGGATGCGGTGATCGATCAGTGGCTGGAGGCGTTCGTCGAGCAAGGCCTGCTGCGTTTCGAGAATGACCTGTACCTGCGCCCGGCGCCGAGCTCGCGGCATTTCGTGCTGCTGACCCTGCTGTCGAAAAGCATCGCCCAGACGTTGCAGCGCTTCTACATGACCGTGTCCCTGCTGCTCAACAGTGGCCAGAACAGCATCAGCGCCGAAGAACTGGAGGACTTGTGCACGGTCATGGCCCAGCGCCTGTCGATCCTGCATGGCCTGAACGCCCCGGAATTCTTCGACAAGAGCCTGTTCCGCCACTTCATCCAGACGATGCTCGACCTCGACGTGCTCAAGCGCGATGAAGCGGGCAAGCTGAGCTATCACGAACTGCTCGGTGAACTGGCCGAAGGCGCGGCCAAACGTGTCTTGCCGGCGGAGATTCGTTTGTCGATTCGTCAGGTGGCGTTGCATCGCAGTGAAGATGCCGCCGACCAACCCACTCCACCGGTCGAAACCGTCTAGATTGATCAGGGCGCCAGTCGGTTCTGGCGCCCTCGATACGGAGATCTTTCAATGAAAAAACTGCCCCTGATCGTAGCCGCCTTGCTGTTGACTGCCTGCCAGCATCCGACACCGGCGCCCAAGGCCTCCCTCGATGGAGAAGTCTTCTACCTGCAACGCATCGCCCTGCCACCGACGGCGGTCCTGAGCATCAGCCTGCAGGACATTTCACTCGCCGATGCCCCGGCGAAGGTCATCGACGAACAACGCGGCCAGGTCAAAGGCCAGGTGCCTCTGGCCTTCCACCTCAGCTACGACCCGCTGAAGGTAGAGCCCAACCACCGATACTCGGTGAGCGCGCGCATCGAAGTCGATGGCAAACTGATGTTCATCACCACCGAGAATCATGCCGTGCGCCTGGACGGCTCCGATCCACAACCACTGAAGGTCCGTGTCGATCCGGCCCGCTAAGTGTCTTTTTCGAAAAAGGAAGTTGTTATGCTCCGCCCTACCCTTCGCTTTGCCGGCCTGTGTGCAGGTTTGATGATCTCCGCCAGCGCCCTGGCGCTGTCCCTCAGTGACCTGTCGCAGAAAGACGCCACTGGCGGACTCAAGGACGCGCTGACCCAAGGCGCGCAACTGGCCGTGAAACAACTTGGCACCCCGGGGGGGTTCAGCAACAACCCCGACGTGAAAATCGAACTGCCCGGCAAACTGGGCAAGGTCGCGAGCAAAATGAAACAGTTCGGCATGGGTGACCAGGTCGATGAACTGGAAGCCAGCATGAACAAAGCGGCGGAAACTGCCGTGACCCAGGCCCAGCCCATCCTTGTCGATGCCGTGAAGAAAATGACCGTGGAAGATGCCAAGGGCATCCTCAGCGGCGGCAACGACTCGGCCACCCAATACCTGAACAAGACCAGCCGCGAACAGATCCGCGCCAAGTTCCTGCCCATCGTCAAGCAGGCCACCGACAAGGTTGGCCTGGCCCAACAGTACAACTCGTTCGCCGGGCAAGCGGCGACCATGGGCGTAGTAGATGCGAAAAATGCCAACGTCGAAAACTACGTCACCGAGCAGGCGCTGAATGGCTTGTTCGAGATGATCGGCAAACAGGAAGAAACCATCCGCCAGAACCCGGCGGCTGCGGCGACCAGTTTGGCGAAGAAGGTGTTTGGTACGCTCTAAGCCGCGACACAAAACCTGTGGGAGCAGACTTGCTCCCACAAAGGTTCAAGCCGCTGATACGGGTCTTAGAAAGAACACCCACTCGCACCCCATCTTGCGCTTCTCGAACAACTTCAACGCGACCAGCCCATTTAGCGTGGCTGACGCCGTGTTGTAGGAACAACCCAGATTCTCCTTCACGTTGACCACCGTGAACTCCTTGGCCATCCCGCTTCTGGCCACTTGAAACAACGCCCGCTGTTTCTCGGTGAGTTGGTCGAGAAAACCACTTTCACGTAGCCAGCAATCAAATTGCTGCGCATCGTCCAGACTTTTCCGATACGTCCCGGTAAAACTGCCCACAGCCCGCAATACCACCGAACACTGGAAATCGATGAAGTAGGTCAGATCCAGGTCATCGGCCTCGGTATTCAAATACGACCGCCCGTACTTCAACGGCGCATTGCGCAACAAAACACTGATGGCGATGTAGCGAAACGCCGAGTAGTCATTTTTGAACATGAACCAGTAAAACAACGCGCGCGCTACCCGACCGTTGCCGTCGCGAAATGGATGCTCGTAACCCAGGACAAAATGCAGCGCGATGGCTTTGATCAGTGGATGAAGATAGTCCGCTTGATGAGGGTTGTTGTGGGGTTGATTGATCCACTTCGCCAGCACCTGCAAACGTGACACGAGCCCTGTTGCAGGCGGCGGCGAATGCACGGTGTTGCCCTCGCCATCCTGGACGACGACGTCATCGTTGGTCCTGAACGCTCCAGGCGAGTACTGCGAATCGTCGATGCCCTCGACGCCAACCCGATGCATGGCTGCAATCAGCTCAATGCTCAGTGGCTCGTAACGCTGCTCCCAGGCGAAATTCATCATCTTGAAGTTACCGATGACCATTCGCTCATCCGGTGTGCGCGGCGAGCGATGGCGCTTAAGCATGTCCTTGGCCACCCGCGTCGTGGTGGCCGCACCTTCGAGCTGGCTACTGCTGATAGCCTCGTCTTCGATCAGATCATTGAGCAAATAGCTGAAATGAGCACGCTCGCCGATCTGGCCGGTCATGTATTCCAGCACTGCGGTTGTCGCCTGACGATCCACTACGGAAATGGCTTTTTGCGCCTGCGGCGTCAGCATGAATTTCAGCCAGCACGCCGGTTCACCCAATGGCAAAAGGTTCGAATACTGTGCAGTCCGCGCTTTCTTGACCAAGGCCCAGCACAGCTTCGAATCCAGCCCAGGCGCCCAGCGGTAGCGCAATGAATCGAACGGCAGGTAACGCCCCTGATCGTCCAGAGGCTTGAGCAAAGCGAGGTATTGCGAAAGACGTTCCTTGTGAGGCGATCGCAACAGCCGATCAAACACCGGATCGGACCGGCCCCTCAAAGTGGGTGGATTTTTCATGGTGCTGTCTCAAACATGCGTGAAACCGGGCACTGAGTACAACACCTGAGCTTTTTAGCCTCAATATCAGACGGGTCCGAGATAGATGTAGGAACAATGAATGCCCGCTGGTTGGTACAGGTTCTTGCAGTCACGGTTGCTGAAATGGCAGCGACGGTTTTGACTGATAAGCCGTCATCGCAAGCAGGCTCGCTCCCACACTTTGAATTGAGCACGGTCAGGAAAATCAGGCCGGCCGGTAGGCCGCCATCGCAGGCAAACCAGCTCCCACAGGTGCTGAGTACATCTGCAAGGAATTGGTCGGCTGTCAGGCCGCCATCGCGAGCAAGCTCGCTCCCACAGAAGAGCAAAGGCAGGTCGGCGTACACCCACGCTCCACACCACTCATCAGGCCGAGCGTTAGCTCGCCTGCAGCTTTTGATCTTGATCCACCCGCCCCCTCGGAAGGCTGAGTGGAGGTGTTCATCCGGGGATTGGCGCGCAGCGCCGTTCGACGCAGTCGAACTCATTGCATGTAGGTCGAAGCGAAGCCGACCGGAGGGCAATGCCCCCGGATGAATACCGCAGCGAAGGAACGCCGAGCCTTAGCGAGGGGCCGTACGTAAGGGGCGAGACCTTTTGGTTACTTTTAAGGCGCTTGTTAAAAGTGACTCGCCGTAAGGGCGAAACCATAAGCCGCCGTTACCGCAGAAACGGATATGTACTCAATCAAAAAAGCAGCCTGGTCGGCCCGAAGGCCGCCAAGGTCAAACCCTCAAACCGACTCTTTGCGAACCCGAAACCAGGCGGCATAAAGGGCAGGCAAAAACAGCAGCGTCAACGCCGTAGCCACAATCAACCCCCCCATGATCGCCACCGCCATCGGCCCGAAAAACACACTGCGCGACAACGGAATCATCGCCAACACCGCCGCCAGCGCCGTCAACACAATCGGCCGGAACCGCCGCACCGTCGCCTCGATGATCGCCTGCCAGGGCTTGAGTCCCGCCGCGATATCCTGCTCGATCTGATCCACCAGAATCACCGAGTTACGCATGATCATCCCGGACAAGGCGATGGTCCCCAGCATGGCCACAAAACCGAACGGCTGACGGAACACCAACAGAAACAGCGTCACCCCGATCAACCCCAGCGGCGCGGTCAGGAACACCATCGCCGTGCGCGAAAAACTTCGCAGCTGCAGCATCAGCAAGGTCAACACCACCACGATGAACAACGGCACGCCGGCCTTCACCGAGTTCTGTCCGCGCGCCGAGTCTTCCACCGTGCCACCGACATCCAGCAAGTAGCCATCCGGCAATTCAGCGCGGATCGGATCGAGGGTGGGCATGATCTGCTGCACCAGCGTCGCCGGTTGTTCCTTGCCGTAGATGTCGGCGCGAACGGTCACGTTGGGCAGGCGATTGCGATGCCAGATGATGCCCTCCTCGAAACCGTATTCCAGGGTCGCGATCTGCGACAGCGCGACACTGCGACCGTTATCGGTCGGGACCGCCAGGCTCGGCAGCAATGACAGCTCGGTGCGCTCATGCAAGGTGCCGCGCAACAGGATCTCGATCAACTCGTTGTCTTCACGGTACTGGCTGACGCTGGAACCGGTCAGGGAGCTTTGCAGGAACCTCGACAGGTTTGCCGTGCTCACACCCAGCGCCCGCGCACGGTCCTGATCGATGTTCAGGTACACCACCTTGCTCGGCTCTTCCCAATCCAGGTGGACGTTGACCACATGCGGGTTCTCGCGAACCTTGGCCGCGACTTTACGCGCCAGTGCCCGCACTTCCTCGATGTGCTCCCCGGTCACGCGGAACTGCACCGGATAGCCAACTGGCGGGCCGTTTTCCAGGCGCGTGACCCGAGAGCGCAGAGCCGGGAATTGCTCGTTGAGGGTTGAGATCAACCAGATGCGCAGGGTTTCCCGTTCTTCGATGGTTTTCGCCAGAACGACAAACTGGGCGAAGCTCGCCGCCGGCAGTTGCTGATCGAGCGGCAGGTAGAAACGCGGCGAACCTGTGCCGACGTAGGCCACGTAATTGTCGATCCCGGCCTTGTCCTTGAGCAGCGCTTCAAGGCGCTTGACCTCGTCGGCGGTGTTGCTCAGCGAAGCACCTTCGGCCAGTTTCAGGTCGACCATCAATTCCAGGCGACCCGATGCCGGAAAGAACTGTTGCGGCACAAAACGGAACAGCACGATGGAGCCGATGAACAACAGCACGGTCGCCAGGATCACGGTTTTGCGCCAGCGCACGCACCATTCCACCAGACGCCGGACGCGCTGATAAAACGGCGTGCCATACGGATCGGGCTGGCCGGCACCATGCTTGGCTGCGTGAATCTTCGCCAGGTCCGGCAGGAGTTTTTCCCCAAGGTACGGCACGAAGACCACCGCGGCCACCCACGACGCCAACAGCGCGATAGTGACCACCTCGAAGATCGAACGGGTGTATTCGCCAGTGCCCGACTGCGCCGTGGCAATCGGCAGGAAGCCGGCCGCGGTGATCAGCGTACCGGTGAGCATCGGGAACGCGGTACTGGTCCAGGCATAGCTCGCCGCTTTGACCCGGTCGAAGCCCTGCTCCATTTTGATCGCCATCATTTCCACGGCGATGATCGCGTCGTCCACCAGCAAACCCAGGGCCAGTACCAGCGCGCCGAGGGAGATCTTGTGCAGGCCGATACCGAGGTAATACATGCAGGCGAACGTCATCGCCAGCACCAGCGGAATCGCCAGGGCCACCACCATGCCGGTGCGCACGCCGAGGGAGAAGAAGCTCACCAGTAACACAATGGCCAGCGCCTCGACCAACACTTGCACGAACTCGCCAACACCGGTTTTCACCGCCGCCGGTTGGTCGGAGACTTTGCGCAGCTCCATGCCGGCCGGGAGGTTTTTCTGGATGCGGGCGAACTCGATTTCCAGTGCCTTGCCCAGCACCAGGATGTCACCGCCGTCCTTCATCGCCACCGCAAGGCCGATGGCGTCTTGCGCCATGAAGCGCATGCGCGGCGCCGGTGGATCGTTGAAACCACGGCGCACGTCGGCCACGTCGGAGATGCGGAAGGTGCGATCACCGACGCGGATCGGGAAATTCTTGATCTCGTCGACCGTCTGAAAATTCCCCGACACCCGTAGCTGCAATCGTTCGCTGCTGGTTTCGAAGAATCCTGCCGTGGACACCGCGTTCTGTTCTTCAAGGGCTTGCTGGACCGCCGCCAGCGGCAAGCCGAGGGTGGCGAGCTTGACGTTGGAGAGTTCGATCCAGACTTTCTCGTCCTGCAACCCCAGCAATTCGACCTTGCCCACATCCTTGACCCGTTGCAGCTGGATCTGGATGCGGTCGGCGTAATCCTTGAGCACGGCGTAGTCGAAACCCGCGCCGGTCAGGGCGTAGATATTGCCGAACGTGGTACCGAATTCATCGTTGAAGAACGGCCCCTGGATCCCCGGAGGCAAGGTATGACGGATGTCGCTGATCTTCTTGCGCACCTGATACCAGAGCTCCGGGATCTCCACCGAGTGCATGGAGTCGCGCGCAATGAAGGTCACCTGGGATTCGCCGGGACGGGAGAACGACACGATGCGTTCGTATTCGCCGGTTTCCATCAGTTTCTTTTCGATGCGTTCGGTGACCTGGCGCGAGACTTCCTCGGCGGTCGCCCCCGGCCAGTTGGTGCGAATCACCATGGCCTTGAAGGTGAACGGCGGGTCCTCACTCTGGCCGAGCTTGGTGTAGGAAAGTGCGCCGACGATGGCCAGCAACAGCATCAGGAACAGGACGATCTGGCGATTACGCAGCGCCCATTCGGAAACGTTGAAGCGCATCGGGGCTTACTCCTTGTCCGCCAGATTGACCACGCGATTGGAGCGATCCACCGGGCGCACCTGCTGCCCTTCGAGAAGCACATGGACACCGGCGGCCACCACCCAGTCGCTGGCGTTAAGCCCTTCAAGCACCGGTACGGTTTTTTCGCCAAAGGCACCGATTCGCACCGGGGTTTTCTTCAAGGTGTTGTTGGCACTGACGACCCAGACATAGGTCACGCCGTTTTCCGCCGTCAGCGCAGACAGCGGAACGGATAGCGGAACCACGTCGGCGGCCTGCACGAACACTCGGGCGCTCTGGCCCAGTTCAACAGGAACCTTGCCGGAACTGAAGGCAATGCGGGCCGCGAAGGTGCGAGATTTTGGATCAGCCGACGGCGACAGTTCACGGATACGCCCTTCGAATCGCTGATCGGGCTGGGTCCAGAGTTCCACCGACACCGGTTCACCGACCTTGAAGCGACCGAAGTTCTGCTCCGGCAGGCTGATCAAGACTTCACGCTCGCCATCGGTTGCCAGTGTGAACACCGTTTGCCCGGCAGCCACGACTTGCCCGACTTCCACCAGACGCTTGGCCACGACGCCGTCCTGTGGCGCACGCAGTACGGCATAGCTGGCCTGGTTATTGGAAACGTTGAATTCGGCTTTGATCTGCTTGAGCCGCGCTTCGCCTGAGCGGTAGAGGTTTTCGGCGTTGTCGTATTGCGAACGACTGACCAGTTGGCGCTCCATCAGGGTCTTGTAGCGATCACGCTCGGAACGCACCAGGTTCAGATTGGCTTCAGCGGCTGCGACCTGGGCCCGGGTGGCCTCCAGTTGCAGGCGCACGTCCTGGGGATCGAGCTCCGCCAAGGCTTGATCAGCCTTGACCCGCTGCCCTTCCTCGACCAGTCGTCGGCTGACTTTGCCGCCGATACGGAACGCCAGGTCCGGCTCATACCGCGCGCGAACTTCACCGGGATAGCTTTCCATGGCCTGCGCCGAAGGCTCTGGCTGGACCACCATGGCCGGGCGCACGCTGACCTGCGGCGCCTCTTCATGACCACACGCAGACAATAAAAAAGCCAGGGTGACTGGCAACGCGAGGGGCAAGGCATAGCGGAACATGGTGAAGGACCTTTCGCTAATGGTGCTTTGAATAATTATACTGAGCAGTATGTTATTAATAGCAAACTCACCAGTCCAGTAATAAAAACGAATATGCCAAACAATCTTTCAGCACCCAATGGCCCAGGCAGACCCAAGGACCTGGTCAAGCGCCAGGCAATTCTCGATGCGGCGAAAGCGCTGTTTTTGAGTAAGGGGTATGCCAATACCAGCATGGATGCCGTCGCGGCCGAGGCCGGTGTGTCGAAGCTGACGGTCTATAGCCACTTCAACGACAAGGAAACGCTGTTCTCCGCCGCGGTGATGGCCAAGTGCGAGGAGCAGTTGCCACCGCTGTTCTTTGAACTGCCGGAAGGCGTGGCCGTGGAAACCGTGCTGCTGAACATCGCGCGCGGTTTTCATCACCTGATCAACAGTGATGAATCGGTGAACCTGCACCGCTTGATGATGACCCTGGGCAGCCAGGACCCGAAACTCTCGCAGATCTTCTTCGAGGCCGGGCCGGAGCGCATGCTGCACGGCATGGAGCGCTTGCTGAGCAAGATCGATGAAAGTGGCGTGCTAAGCATCGACAAGCCGCACAACGCGGCCGAGCACTTCTTCTGCCTGCTCAAGGGTGCGGGTAATTTCCGCTTGCTGTACGGCTGCGGCGAGCCGCCGGTTGGCGAAGAGGCAGAGAGCCATGTGCGGGAAGTGGTGGGGTTGTTTATGCGGGCTTATCGGCCTGAGCAGATCTGATGGATTTGCAGTATCGGGGCTTAAGCTATCGCGAGCAGGCTCGCTCCTACACTGGCTCTATGCAACACCATAGATCCCTGTAGGAGCGAGCCTGCTCGCGATGGGAGCAACTCGGTCTTACGGCTTGAGCGCCTTCTTCGGATAGATGTCATACCGACTGGACTTGCCATCCAGCGCATGACTCGGCTTAGGCCCCTCAATGCACGGTGCTTTGCGCGGACGCTTGACCACCACCCGGTGGCTGGCCAGGGCCAACGCGGCCTCAAGCAGTGCCGGCGCATCCGGGTCATCGCCCACCAGCGGCCGGAACAGGCGCATTTCCTTCTTCACCAGCGCGGTTTTCTCACGATGCGGAAACATCGGATCGAGGTAGATCACCTGGGGCGGTTCGCCCTCCCAGTTGCGCATGACCTCAATCGAATTGCCCTTGAGCAAGCGCATGCGCGCCACGATCGGCGCCACGTCGAAATCTTCCGCGCCACGGGCCAGGCCGTCTTCCAGCAAGGCACCAATCAGCGGCTGACGCTCGATCAGGCTCATCTCGCAACCGAGGCTGGCCAGCACAAACGCGTCCTTGCCCAGCCCTGCCGTGGCGTCCAGCACCCGCGGGCGCACGCCTTGGGCGACGCCGACAGCCTTGGCAATCATCTGCCCGCTGCCACCACCATACAACCGGCGATGGGCCGCACCGCCCTCGACGAAGTCCACCCGCACCGGCCCCGGTGCATCCGGCCCCAGTTGTTGCAACTGCAAACCCTGGTCGCCCACCTGCAAGGCAAATTCGCCGTCCTCCACTTGCATTGGCAAGCCCAGGCGCTCGGCCCATTGCTCGGCTTGTGGCTCGAAAGCCGCGTCGAGGGCCTGGACATGGATGCGGCAGGCCGCAGGTTGATCAATCATCGGAAAACACGCTCAAAAAATTAATGATCGGCAAAAACTGCCGATAACAAAACTATCGAGCATTTTGCCAGAGCTGAGCGTCGACCGAGAGAAATGTCAGACATTCAACCCACATTCACAGGTTTTATCTCGCCCTACGGCGACTACAACCTGCGAAACACCCAGACACTGAGCGGCGTCAGCCACATCTGGCAGGATTTCTTTGCCCGAGCGCTGGCCGAACAGTCGGGTGAAGTGCTGCCTGAATCGCTGAATTTTCCACCGGTCGATCTCGAAAGCCCGGTTGAACCCACGGTCGGCAGCGACCTGCTGGCGCACATCGTGTCCCAGCGTGAATGCGACGTGAAGGACAACGAAATCCGCCCGCCCGAGCCGCTATTCCTGCCAATTGCCGAATTCGAAATGGACCTGGCCGACAAGCCGTTCCCACCATTCCCGGCGGACGAAATCGTCGCCCAGCAAAAACAGCAGGACTTCGAAAGCGGTTGGGTTCGCCCGATCGTATTGAACGCCGGTCAGCCGGTGCCAGAAGCTGGCCCTGCCCCGCAACCGCGTTCGCTGCACCTGCCCATCGCCGAGTTCGAACTCGACCTGCTCGACAAGCCGTTCCCGCCGTTCTCGCCGCAAGAACGGGTGGAGCAGCAGAAACAACTCGATTTCGACAATGGCTGGGCGCGCCCGATCATCTTGCAGAACCTGCGCATCGCCGCTTGACCCTCCGCCGCGCCCTCTTCCCTCAGCCTTTGAAAAACTGATTGGCCTTCTGATACGGCATCGACCGGGACGTGAAACCGAACGTGCCTGACGTCTGGATTTCTTCGGCAGCGCGGAAGAATTCGCCATAGGCCGCCAATGCCAGCGCCGAACCGACGCTGATGCGTTTAACGCCCATCTCACCCAACTGCGCGACCGTCAGCTTCAAGCCGCCCGACATCAACACATTCACCGGTTTTGGCGCCACGGCACGCACCACCGCCAGCACATCCTCGGCGCTACGCAGGCCCGGCGCGTAGAGCACATCGGCACCGGCCTCGGCGAATGCCTGCAAACGGCGGATGGTGTCGGCCAGATCGGGATTGCCGTGCAGGAAGTTTTCCGCCCGGGCAGTCAACGTAAAGTGGAACGGCAGACTGCGAGCGGCAGCCACAGCGGCTTCGATGCGCGCCACAGCGTGTTCGAAACAATAGATCGGGCCTTCTTCGCGGCCGGTGGCATCTTCGATCGAACCACCGACCGCGCCGACCTCTGCCGCGCGCAAGATACTTTTGGCGCAATCGGCCGGGTTGTCGGCAAAACCGTTTTCCAGGTCGACGGCAACCGGCAGGTCGGTGGCGGCGACAATGGCTTGAACGTTCATCAGGGTGTCGTCGAGGGTCAATCCGCCATCGGCACGGCCCTGGGAAAAGGCATAACCGGCGCTGGTGGTCGCCAGCGCCTCAAAGCCGAGGCTAGCGAGCATTTTCGCTGAACCGGCATCCCACGGATTGGGAATCACAAAAGCCCCGGGGCGGTCGTGAAGGGCTTTGAACGCCTGGGCTCGAAGGGTTTGCGCATCCATTGGGCAGGCTCCTGAAGAGGGGAAAGAATCCGCCTCAGAGCAGGCCAAGTTGCTCGGCGACGGGTTCTCTGTATAGCTCAGGCAGCGCCGGCAAGCCAGGCAAACGCAGCATCAGCCGGGCATGAAAACGCTGCGCCAGCTTCGCCGCCAGCAGGTTGTCCGCCGTGTGCAGGAAGATATACGGCGTTCGGCCTTCTTCGATCCATAGCGCGATTTTCTCGACCCATGGCTCCAGGAACGTATCGTTGGCTTCAAGCGTCGGGTGGCCGATAAAACGCACCTGCGGGAATTGCGTGAACGCCGCAGGGCGCGGCGGCACCCGGGGTTTCTTCGATTGGGCGTGGAGCACCGAGGGCTCGGTCGAGGTGCAACTGAACAGCGCACGGGGGTCGAGACAGATGCGTTCGACACCGCGATCCAGCAGCAAACGGTTGAGCATTCGCTCGCTATCGCCCTTGGCGAAAAACTCGTCATGCCGCACCTCCACAGCCAGCGGTCGCTGCAGGGCATCAATAAATCCAGCCAGCTCAGGCAAACGTTGGGGTGTGAAGCTTTTCGACAGCTGCAACCACAGTGGCGACACCCGCTCACCCAGCGGGCGGAGCAATTGCACGAAGGTTTCGGCTGCGGTCAGTTGCTCGCGCAGATCGCCTCCGTGGCTGATCTCGCCGGGAAACTTGGCGGTGAAGCGAAAGTGCTCGGGCATGGTCTCGGCCCAACGCTGCACGGTGCTGGCAGCCGGGCTCGCGTAGAAGGTCGTGTTGCCTTCCACGGCATTGAAAACCCGGGAATAGAGATCAAGAAAATCGGCGGGTCTGGCGTCCGGCGGATACAGGTAGTCGCGCCAGGCGTTTTCGCTCCAGGACGGACAACCGAGGTAATACGGCAGCAACATCAGATGTACAGGTCGAGACCCAGCACATCCGCTTCCCAATCGACGAAACCGGCGGTGCTCAGGTAGCTGGCCAGGGCTGTCGCCACGCTTTTGCTCATGGCACGGTGGTAAATCATGTCTTGCTGACGGGCGGGGAGATTGCTCAGTTTTTGCGCAGAGGCTTTGGCGGCGCGGGCAGCCAGTTGCTCTTCAGTCGGGAACTCCAGCTCGCCTTCGATATCAATGGCGTCGTCTTCCACCACACGGCCTTTGCGAGGCTTGCGCTTGATGGGGTAGGACTGAGAGGAAAGGCCGTCTATACGCATACATGCATACTCGGAATCAGTGATGGCAGTTTAGTGGCGCAAAACCCACTTCGCAAACCGCCGAGTGATAACTAGAACACATAAAAGGCAAAAGGTTTAAAAGCTGGGGTTAGAAACTGATGATTGGCTGTATCTGGAATGCTTACTGTGGCGAGGGGGCTTGCCCCCGTTGCACTGCGAAGCAGTGCCAAAACAATAGAATCCGATTCGCCTGTTACACCGCATCAGTTGATCTGCGACTGCTGCGCAGCCGAACGGGGGCAAGCCCCCTCGCCACAAAGCTCCCTTGCCACAGAATTGCGCGTATCAACGCGCTTTAGGCGTCGCCACCTTGTCACGCAGATAAACCGGCTGCGCCTCATCGGCCACGATCCCCTCGCCGCGTTCCCAGGCAAACCGCGCCAAAGTCAGCAAGTCTTGCGCATGGGGCAACATGCCCGCGTCCTGCCCGCTCAGGCTGACGTCAATACGCTCGGCATAACCCCAACCGGTGCCGGCGCCGAACCATTCGCCGCTGGCATCGACCGGCAACCCAGCGGACTCCGGCGGCAGAACCGCTTCGGCACCCACCAGGCGCATCTCCCCGGCCGTTTCGCGGTAGCAACCCCAATACACTTCATCCATGCGCGCATCGATGGCGGCGGCGACCTGAGTGGCGCCGTGTTCGCGCAGCGCACGTTGCGCCAGCACGGCCAGGTTCGACACCGGCAGCACCGGGCGCTCCAGGGCAAACGCCAGGCCTTGCACCACGCCGATGGCAATGCGCACGCCGGTGAAGGCGCCCGGGCCACGGCCGAACGCGATGGCATCGACCGCTTGCAGCGTGGTGCCCGCATCGGCCAGCAATTGCTTGATCATCGGCAACAGCTTCTGTGCGTGCAGGCGCGGGATCACCTCGTAATGGCTCGTGACCTTGCCGTCATGCAGCAAGGCAACGGAGCAAGCTTCAGTCGCGGTGTCCAGGGCCAGCAAGGTGCTCATCGATGTATCCACAAGAGAGATCAGAAAAAAGTGCGTCAGTATAAACAACTACGGCCCGCAAGCGGGCCGTGGATGATGCAGCGGATCAGACTTTTCAGCTCAGGGCTGCAAGCACCTTGGCGGTGATCGCTTCAACCGAACCGACGCCTTCGATGTGGCTGTACTTCGGCTTGCCATTGGCAGCCGACAGCTTCTGGTAGAAGTCCACCAGCGGCTTGGTCTGGGAGTGGTAGACCGACAGGCGATGACGCACGGTTTCTTCAGTGTCGTCCTTGCGCTGTACCAGCTCTTCACCGGTGACGTCGTCTATGCCAGCCACTTTCGGCGGGTTGTAGACGATGTGGTACACGCGGCCGCTGGCCTCGTGAACACGGCGACCGGCGATACGCTGGACGATTTCTTCGTCTTCAACGGCGATTTCAACCACGGCATCCAGTTCGACGCCTGCAGTCACCAGGGCTTCAGCCTGGGGAATGGTGCGCGGGAAACCGTCGAACAGGAAACCGTTGGCGCAGTCGGACTGGGCGATGCGGTCCTTGACCAGTGCGATGATCAGGTCATCGGAGACCAGGCCACCGGCATCCATGATGCTCTTGGCCTTGATGCCCAGCTCGGTGCCGGCCTTGACCGCTGCACGCAACATGTCGCCGGTGGAGATTTGCGGAATGCCGAATTTTTCGGTGATGAACTTAGCCTGAGTACCTTTACCGGCCCCGGGAGCTCCCAGCAGAATGACGCGCATCGATGTGCTCCTCAATTTTTTATATGGATAACGTCAGATTCGCCTCGTGGGGCCAATCTCAAAAATAGGGTCGTGACCGCCCAAACGGTCAAAGGCTGATCAAGATACACAGCAGGCTGCGCCCACACAAGACGCCAAAAGTCGGAGAAACCGCTGCCTCTTGCGACCATTGCGCGCAGTTTCCCAAGTCGCAACCCCATCATTAACTGTCGCCTGACAGCACTTTTGCACCCGTCAAACGGCGGCATCCGGCTCACCTGCCGGATGTCTGATCCCACGGCAAAAACCTTAGCCGGTGTTACGCAAACCGGCGGCAATCCCCGCCACAGACACCAGCAAGGCCTGTTCTACCGGGCTGCCCTGCGCCACGTCCTGCACTCTTGAACGGGCCAGCAACTCGGCCTGCAATAGATGAAGCGGGTCGAGGTAGGTGTTGCGCAAGCGGATGAACTCAAGGGTCGCTGGGCTATGTGCCAGCAGCTGCGACTGCCCGGTCAGGCCCAGAACGATGGTGCACGCCTGCGACAATAGGTCGCGTAAGTGCGCACCCAATGGCAACAGTTTCGGCTCCACCAGACGCTCATCGTAGGACTGTGCAATGTCGGCATCGGCCTTGGCCAGGACCATTTCCAGCATATCGATGCGGGTGCGGAAGAACGGCCACTGCTCGCGCATTTGCCCCAGCAGCTCACCTTCGCCACGTTCCAGTGCCTTGCTCAGGGCCGCCTCCCAACCCAGCCAGGCCGGCAGCATCAGGCGCGTCTGGGTCCAGCCGAAGATCCATGGAATCGCCCGCAGGCTTTCGATCCCCCCGGCCCGGCGCTTGGCCGGACGACTGCCCAGCGGCAAACGACCGAGTTCCTGCTCCGGCGTGGACTGGCGGAAATACTCCACGAACTGCGGGTTTTCCCGCACCACGGCGCGGTAGGCACTGACACCGTCTGCGGCCAGCTCGTCCATCAAATGGCGCCACTCGGGTGTAGGTGGCGGCGGAGGCAGCAAGGTCGCCTCCAGCACGGCGGCCAGGTACAGATTGAGGTTTTGCTCGGCGATGTCCGGCAGACCGAACTTGAATCGAATCATTTCGCCCTGTTCGGTAGTGCGGAAACGCCCCGCCACCGAACCCGGTGGCTGCGACAGGATCGCCGCGTGGGCCGGGCCACCGCCTCGCCCCACGGTGCCACCACGACCATGGAACAACAGCAGTTCGACGTCGTGCGAACGGCAGATATCCACCAGCCGCTCCTGCGCCCGGTACTGCGCCCAGGCCGCCGCGGTGGTGCCGGCGTCCTTGGCCGAATCCGAGTAGCCGATCATCACTTCCTGCGGCCCTTGCAGGCGCGCGCGATAGCCCGGCAACAGCAGCAGCTTCTCGATCACCGGCCCCGCGTTGTCGAGGTCGGCCAGGGTTTCGAACAGCGGTACCACGCGCATCGGCCGCAACACGCCGGACTCTTTGAGCAGCAATTGCACGGCGAGTACATCGGAAGCCGCACCGGCCATGGAAATCACATAGGAACCGAGGGATGCCGACGGCGCAGCGGCGATTTCCCGGCAGGTCGCCAGCACCTCGGCGGTGTCGGCGGAAGGTTTGAAGTACGTCGGCAACAAGGGCCGACGATTGCTCAATTCGCGCATCAGGAAGGCGATGCGCTCTTCCTCGCTCCAGTCCTCGTAGCGACCCAGGCCGAGGTAGTCGGTGATTTCGGTCATCGCGGCGGTGTGCCGCGACGAGTCCTGGCGTACATCCAGACGAACCAGGAACAGACCGAATGTCACTGCCCGGCGCAGGCAATCGAGCAACGGCCCGTCGGCGATCACGCCCATGCCGCACTCGTGCAAGGAGCGGTAGCAAAGCTCCAGTGGATCGAGCAGTTCGCGGTTGTCTTGCAGTACATCGATCGGTGCCGGTGTTGGTGTCGACAACGCAGCGTGTGCCCAGTTACGCGTTGCCCGCAAGCGATCGCGCAGCTGCTTGAGCACTGCCCGGTACGGTTCGGCGCTGTCTCCCGCCTTGGCCTTCAATTCATCGCTGGCCTGCTGCATCGACAGCTCGGCGGCTAGGCGATCGACATCGCGCAGGTACAAATCGGCCGCCATCCAGCGCGCCAACAGTAAAACTTCTCGGGTCACCACCGCCGTCACGTTCGGGTTGCCGTCGCGGTCGCCGCCCATCCACGAGGCAAAGCGAATCGGTGCAGCCTCCAGTGGCAGGCGCAGGCCGGTGGCAGCGTGCAGGGCCTGATCGGCCTTGCGCAGATAATTGGGAATGGCCTGCCACAGCGAATGCTCGATCACCGCGAACCCCCACTTGGCTTCGTCCACCGGCGTAGGGCGCGTGCGGCGGATTTCCTCGGTATGCCAGGCTTCGGCGATCAGGCGTTGCAAGGTGGTCTTGATCTGCTCGCGCTCGGTACTGGTCAGGTCACGGTGATCCTGAGCCGCCAGTTGCGCGGCGATGGCGTCGTACTTCTGGATCAGCGTGCGGCGTGCAACTTCGGTGGGATGCGCCGTGAGTACCAGCTCGATCTCCAGCCGACCCAATTGCCGGGCCAGCGCGTCGGCGCCATGCCCCTCGGCGCGCAGGCGCGCGAGCAACTCCGGCAGCACCCGGGCTTCGAACGGCGCCTCCCGGGATTCCTCGCGACGGTGAATCAACTGATATTGCTCGGCGATGTTGGCCAGGTTGAGGAACTGGTTGAACGCCCGCGCCACCGGCAGCAACTCGTCTTCGCTCAGCTGGTTGAGGCTGGCGCTGAGTTCGGCGTCCATGGAGCCGCGTCGGTCAGCCTTGGCGCCCTTGCGGATCTGCTCGATCTTGTCGAGAAAACCGTCGCCATATTGCTCACGAATGGTGTTGCCCAACAGCTCACCCAACAGGTGAACGTCCTCGCGCAAGCGTGCATCAATATCGGTCATCAGCAGGTCTCCAGCAAAAAATCCGGGCGGCTAAGAAACAAGAGAGTGCCGCCCCAGACAGGTTCTTACAAGCAAGACGACGAAGGGCCTGTAAACCCTGCCTGTTGAGGCTAGTCTGAACGGTAAGCCGTACAACGGTTGTCACCGGCCAGTGCCGGACACTCACTCTGCCTGCCACGAGCGGGAGCGCAATGAGGTCAATATGAAAATCCGCGAGCTTGCCCACCACTGGGAAGAAAACGCCAAGGGTCGCCTGACCGACACCGGCTACTCGATTCATCTGGACGTGGAGTCTGCCGCACGGCTGGCTGCGCTCGTCGAGATGTACCCCAAGCGGCATCCCGAAGAACTGCTCGGCGATCTGATCGGCGCCGCACTGGAAGAACTGGAAAGAAGCTTCCCGTACGTCAAAGGCACGACCGTGGTCGCCACCGATGAAGAAGGCGATCCGCTGTACGAAGACATCGGGCCGACCCCGCGCTTTCTGGCGCTGTCCCGTCGGCATTTGCACGATTTGTCGGTGCCGGACGACAAACAGAAACACTGATTTCCACAGAACCTGTGGGAGCGGGCTTGCTCCGGGCGGCGTTCCGACGAAAGCGGTGTATCAGTCAACATTATTGTTGAATGTTAAACCTCATTCGCGAGCAAGCCCGCTCCCACATTGGATCGTTGTTGTTAGTTAGAACCGGGTTACTGCTCCAGCTTCTGCGGCGTCTCCTGCCCCATGCAGCGCACGGCTTTTTTCTTGCTGTCGACCAACACGCCGGTCAGACCTTTTTGTTCCATGTCGAACAGCACCAGCACGCCATCGATGCACTGCGCCACTTGGGCGGCCGGTTCCAGCGAGACTTTGTAGTCTTCACCCGGCACGGTCTTGAGCATGGTGAATTCGTTGAGCAGCAACGCATCCTCAGGCTTGGCGAAGTGCAGGTAGCCGTACCACCACAGGGCACCGACGGTGCCGAGGATGCTGCAGATACCGGTGATGATCAGCGGGATGGCGTTACGTTCTTCACTCATTGCGGACTCTCTGGTGGTTCATCTTCTGAATTCGGGGGTGCCGGGTAGTTGGGGATTTCACCCAGGCGGCGCAGGCCGTTGAAATGCTGCGGATCATCGAGATAACGCAGCATGACCTTGCGCCAGACCGGGTCGGCGAACGTCTGCACATGACCGCCACGGGTCAGTTGCAGCACCCGTGGCGGCGGCGCAGCTTGATACAGTCGGATGCCGTTGGAAAGAGGCACGATCGGATCGTCGATGCTGTGGTAGAGCAGTTTCGGCACATCTTTAAGCTGCGCCATGGAGTTGATCGCGCTGTCGCCGTCCGGCACCAGCCACGACAACGGCACCTGGAACGGCCAGGTCATCCACGAATTGCTCAGGGCAAACTGACCGATGCTTCGGTAACTGGCGGGCACACCGTCGAGGACAATAGCCTTCAGTTGTTTCTGCCGTTCCGGGTGCTGAACCAGATAATGCACGGCCATCGAGCCACCGAGGCTCTGGCCGAGCAGGATCAGCGGCTTGCCTTTGACCTCCGGCGCCTGGTCGAGCCATTTGTAGGCCGCGTCGATGTCCTGATAGATCGCCGGCAGGCTTGGCTCGCCTTCGGACAGGCCATAACCGCGATAGTCCACAAGCAACACCTGGTAACCATTTTTCGGCAACCAAAAGCTCCCGCCGAGGTGCATGGGCAGATTTCCGCCGTTGCCGTGCAGGTGCAACACCGTGCCTTTGACCTCGACACCCTGCTTCGCCGGCAGCCACCAGGCATTCAGCTTGAGGCCATCGGCGGTGATCAGGGTGACGGTGCGGTATTCGAGCCCGGCCTTTTCCGGGGTGAACAACTGGCCGGGTTCGGGGTAGAACAACAGTGAGCTGCAACCGCTCAAGACCAGGAGAAGGCAGAAGATGCCGAGGATTCTCATCCGTTGAAACCTCGCGAAAAATGGCATTGGAATGCGTCTCCCTGTAGGAGCTGGCTTGCCAGGCCCTACAGGGAATATCACCAGGATTACAGGATGTTGGAGTAATCCGCCTCGATCCGGTCCAGGCTCAGGTGGTTGAGGAAGTTGGAGAAGCACATCCACGCCGACAACGCGTTCATGTCGCGGAACTGTTCCGGCAGGTACTTGGGCGGCACTACCAGGCCTTCGTCCACCAACTGGCGCAAGGTACGCATGTCTTCCAGGGTGGTCTTGCCGCAGAACAACAGCGGTATCTGCTCCAGCTTGCCTTTGCGCACAGCCAGCTGAATGTAGTTGTAAATCATGATGAAGCCCTTGAGGTAGGACAAGTCTTTGGTAAATGGCAGACCTGTCGGCACCGAGCCGCGGAAAACGCGACTGGCGTTGCTGTAGCTCTCGGGCATTTCGAAGCCTTGCTCACGGAAGAACTCGAACACCTGCAGGAAGTCGGCGCCCTCCTCCACCATGTGAATGGCGCGGGTGCGGTTGGTGAGTTTGCGCAGGCGGCTCGGGTACGAGGCGAAGGTGATGATTTCCATCAGGATCGCCAGGCCTTCCTGGGTCACCGTCGACGAGGGCGGGCCCTTGGCGAGGAAGGTGCAGATCGGCTGGTTCAGGCCGTTGAGCGTGGTGCCGACATGCACCAGCCCTTCATGAACTTCCAGTGCCCGCACGTCGCGGTCGTTGAACATCGCGTCGGCGCGGATCTTGATGTAGTCGGCACCCGCCGCCGCATCGGCGACGATGCCGTCGGACTCGAACACCCGGATGGTTTCCTCGGCCTCGCCGAACACCTTGTTCAAGCGGTGTTGCAGCAGATTGACGGCATCTTTGGCGGTCAATGTCTTCGGCTCATCCTTGAGGTCGCCACGGCCGTCGATGTTGTTCAGGTATTCGGACAACATCATGCCCAGGTCGGACAGCGTCGGGTCACCGGCGTGGAACGCGTCGGACGCGGCGCCATACAACTCCTGGGAAATCAGGCCGAAATCCTCGGTGCCGCGCGCTTCGAGCATGCGCACCACCATGCGGTATTCCTTGCACATGCGGCGCATGATCTGGCCGACCGGGTTGAACTGGCCGAGCTGACGGGTGATGTCGCGCTCGATGTTCTGAAACTCCAGCTTCACTTTGCTGGAGTCGAACGCCAGCGGCCGGTTGAGATAGTAGTCGCGATCCACCGCCGGCATTTCCTTGCCCTTGGCCTTGAGGAAACCCTTACGAATGTTGTCGTCCCACTTGACCGCATCGAGGACACGGATCGGTGTCTGCGCCAGCACGATGCGATCGGACAAAATGCGTATCGACTGTTGGTAATCGTCCACCCGAAACTCCTGTAGAAACCTGTTGGTGCTGCTTATTTGGCTTTGGCCTGACGCTGGTAGCGTACGGCTTCGACGAACACATCGGAATTGGCCGGGTCGTCGAGATAGGCGGTGACTTGATCCATGTGGTTGTCAATCAATACGCCATCGCCGTCGTGAGTCTGGAAGCTTTCGCCGCTCAGGGCTTTTTGCTTGATGGCCTGGTTGATCTGGTCGAGGTCGAGGTTGTAGACCACCAACTCATGTTTGTCGGTCAGCTCAAAACCGGCCAGGGTGAAGTGCCCGCCGAACTGCGCCGGCACCTTCGCCGACAGGTACCAGCGGTTGCCATGGCGCGTCACTGTAAAGGGATAGGCCTCCCGCTCCTTGGGCCTGGCCCGGTAATAGCTGACGGCCTGATAGCGGTTGTCGCCGATACGGGTCAGCTCGAGGTTGAGCGGCTCGCCCCAGGCATTGGTGCTGGTCCATTTGCCGAGCAATCCCTTGGGCGCGGGTTCGCTTGCAGGCAGCGGTTCCTTGAAGGCCACCAGACAGCCACTGAGCAGCAGGAACGACAAGGCGATCACAACGACACGCCAGGCTTTCATTCAAAACTCCCTATGAACATACCGCTGACCTGTAGGAGCGAGCCTGCTCGCGATGAGGGTGTGCCAGACAACCTCTATGTTGAATGTTAAGCCGCCTTCGCGAGCAGGCTCGCTCCTACAGGGATAACTCCGCCCGGAATCACACCGACGCCAGCACCAGGTGCATGTAGCGCGTCAGGATGCCGAGCATTTCCTCTTCGGCGGCGGGCTCGTCTACATTGAGCAGGCCCTGATATTCCATCCGGCCGATTATCGCCGTCAACACCTTGGCATCCTGATGCGGCTCGCGCGAGCCCAACACCTGGAACAGCTGGCAAGAGCCCTGCAACAGGATTTGCTGATGCGAGCGCACCAGTTCGGCCAGGCGCGGGTTGAGCAATGCCTCCTGACGGAACGCCTGCTCGGCCATCAAGTGTTCGCGGCGATTGACCAGTTGCCGGTGAACGTAATCGGTCATCAGCCGTGCAATGTCGTCCGCCAGTTTCGAGCGCGCCTGCGGGCTGCCGTCGCCACTGTCGATCATCTCGCGCAGCAGGCCCTCGTTGTTTACCCACAGTTTGCCCATGTACGCCGCACTGCGTTCCACGTATTGGGCGAAGGTATCGGTGAGCAGGTCATCGATATCCTTGAAATAGTAAGTGGTCGCCGACAACGGCACTTGTGCCTCGGCGGCCACCGCACGGTGCCGTACGGCCCGTACGCCGTCACGCACGACAATGCGCATGGCGGCATCCAGGATTTCCTGTCGTCGCTGTTCGCTGCCCTGTCGGCTGGCCTTGCGGCCCTGGTACTGAACACTTTCAGCGACCGCAGTGGCGATACCCGCTGCACCTTCTTGAGCCATTGCACGAATCACGACAGGTATTTCCTCTCAGATGAAAGTAACAAGTTGATACGTTTGTACCAGACAGGCAATAAAAAGCCGCCTCAAAGGCGGCTTTTTAATTGAAACACTTACGCTTGCGGCCGCATGTGCGGGAACAGGATCACGTCGCGGATCGACGGGGAGTTGGTCAGCAGCATCACCAGACGGTCGATACCGATGCCTTCACCCGCCGTTGGCGGCATGCCGTACTCCAGCGCACGAACGAAGTCAGCGTCGTAGTGCATGGCTTCGTCGTCGCCGGCGTCCTTGTCGGCCACCTGGGCCATGAAGCGCTCGGCCTGGTCTTCCGCGTCGTTCAACTCGGAGTAGGCGTTGGCGATTTCGCGACCACCGATGAACAGCTCGAAACGGTCGGTGACGTTCGGGTTGTCGTCGTTACGACGGGCCAGCGGCGACACTTCGAACGGGTACTGGGTAATGAAGTGCGGCTGTTCCAGCTTGTGCTCGACCAGCTCTTCGAAAATCATCACCTGCAGCTTGCCCAGGCCTTCGAAGCCCAGCACCTTGGCGCCGGCCTTCTTCGCGATGGCACGAGCCTTGTCGATGTCGTTCAGGTCGTCAGCGGTCAGCTCGGGGTTGTACTTGAGGATCGAGTCGAACACCGACAGACGCACGAACGGCTCGCCGAAGTGGAACACCTTGTCGCCGTACGGCACGTCGGTGCTGCCCAGAACCAGCTGCGCCAGTTCGCGGAACAGTTCTTCGGTCAGGTCCATGTTGTCTTCGTAGTCGGCGTAGGCCTGGTAGAACTCCAACATGGTGAATTCAGGGTTGTGACGAGTCGAAACGCCTTCGTTACGGAAGTTGCGGTTGATCTCGAACACTTTCTCGAAGCCGCCAACAACAAGGCGCTTGAGGTACAGCTCCGGCGCGATACGCAGGAACATGCCCATGTCCAGCGCATTGTGATGGGTTTCGAACGGCTTGGCTGCCGCGCCGCCAGGAATGGTCTGCAGCATCGGCGTTTCCACTTCCAGGAAGTCACGCTTCATCAGGAAGCTGCGGATGTGCGCGATGACTTGCGAACGCACGCGGAACGTCTGGCGCACGTCTTCGTTGACGATCAGGTCAACGTAGCGCTGGCGGTAGCGCTGTTCGGTGTCGGTCAGGCCGTGGTGCTTGTCCGGCAGCGGGCGCAGGGATTTGGTCAGCAGGCGCACGTTGGTCATTTCAACGTACAGGTCACCCTTGCCGGAACGGGCCAGGGTGCCTTCGGCGGCAATGATGTCGCCCATGTCCCAGGTTTTCACCGCGGCCAGGGTTTCTTCGGACAGGGTCTTGCGGTTGACGTAGACCTGGATGCGACCGGTCATGTCCTGGATCACCATGAACGAGCCACGGTTGAGCATGATACGACCGGCAACCTTGACCGGGATCGCAGCCTCTGCCAGCTCTTCCTTGGTCTTGTCCGCGTACTGTTTCTGCAGTTGTTCGCAGTAGTTTTCGCGGCGGAAGTCGTTCGGGAAGGCATTGCCCTTGGCGCGCTCGGCAGCAAGCTTTTCCTTGCGCAGGGCGATCAGGGAGTTTTCTTCCTGTTGCAGGGCTTGCGGGTCGAGTTCTAGGTCGCTCATGTCTTTAAAAATTCCATCAGGTTCGTTGTCCCCAGCCTGCGGCTGGGGATCGCGGGCAAGCCCGCTCCTACAAGGATCGCGCTGAGTCAGCCGATCCTGTATTGCATTGCTTACAGCCCGGACTTCAGGCTCGCTTCCAGGTATTCGTCGATGTCGCCATCGAGCACCTTGTCACAGTCGCTGCGTTCAATGTTGGTACGCAGATCCTTGATCCGCGAGGCATCGAGCACGTACGAACGGATCTGATGACCCCAGCCGATATCGGACTTGGTGTCTTCCAGCGCCTGGGACGCCGCGTTGCGCTTCTGTATTTCCTGCTCGTACAACCTGGCCCGCAGCATTTTCATGGCGGTGTCTTTGTTGGCGTGCTGGGAACGTTCGTTCTGGCAGCTGACCACGGTGTTGGTCGGTACGTGGGTGATACGTACGGCCGAGTCGGTGGTGTTTACGTGCTGACCACCGGCACCCGAGGAACGATAGGTGTCGATCCGCAAGTCTGCCGGGTTGATTTCGATTTCCACCTTGTCATCGATCTCAGGCGAGACGAACACCGCGGAGAACGAGGTGTGGCGACGGTTGCCGGAATCGAACGGGCTCTTGCGCACCAGACGGTGCACGCCGATCTCGGTCCGCAACCAGCCAAACGCGTATTCGCCCTTGATGTGCACGGTCGCGCCCTTGATCCCGGCGACTTCACCGGCGGACAGTTCCATGATGGTCGCGTCGAAACCGCGTTTGTCGGCCCAGCGCAGGTACATGCGCAGCAGAATGTTGGCCCAGTCCTGGGCTTCGGTGCCGCCGGAACCGGCCTGGATGTCCAGGTAGGCGTTGTTCGGGTCCATTTCATGGCTGAACATGCGGCGGAATTCCAGCTTGGCCAGACTTTCCTCGAGACGGGCCAGTTCGGCGACGACATCGCCCACTGCGCCTTCGTCGTTTTCTTCGACGGCCATGTCCAGCAGGTCGCGGCAATCGGCCAGACCGGTGTTCAATTCGTCCAGGGTATCGACGATCTGCGCCAGCGCAGCGCGCTCACGGCCCAGTTCCTGGGCGTATTCAGGTTTGTTCCAGACACTCGGATCTTCAAGCTCGCGATTGACTTCGGTCAGACGCTCATGCTTTTGATCGTAGTCAAAGATACCCCCGAATAGTTTCGGAGCGCTCGGACAGGTCCTTGATGGTGTTCAGGATCGGGTTGATTTCCATGACGGGCAGCACTCGTTGGCGAACTTTTGAAAGCCGGCGAGTATACCGTAATCAAGCGCCCCCGGCAGCCCGCATGGCGGGTTTACCGGCGAATGGTTTCAGTCAGCGGCCACCTGCCAACTGCAAATCAAGCAGTCACCACCCACCTGTGGCGAGGGGGCTTGCCCCCGTTCGGCTGCGAAGCAGTCGTAAAACCAGTCAATGCGGTATGTCTGGCAGACATAGGCGGCGGTTTTGGGGCCGCTTCGCGACCCAATCGGGGCGGTGCGGCGATCCGACAAGCCCCCTCGCCACAGGTTCATCACCATCAGGTCGAGCGTTACTCGACCCCCACCTGATTACGCCCATTGTTCTTCGCCGAATACAGCCCCTTGTCCGCCGCTGAAATCAGATCACGGCAGTTGCTGCCCGCTTTCGGCGTGATGGTCGACAGGCCGATGCTGATGGTCAGGCTCGAACCTTCGGTTGGCGAGGTATGCGGGATCTTCAGGGCGGCCACGGTCTGGCGCAGCTTCTCGGCCACCAGCCGTGCACCGCCCTGGGAGGTGTTGGGCAGTACCAGAGCAAACTCTTCGCCGCCGTAGCGGGCCGGCAAGTCCGAAGGACGGGCGCTGGCGTCCTTGATCGCCGTGGCGACCTTGCGCAGGGCTTCATCGCCTTCCAGGTGGCCGAAGCTGTCGTTGTAGGCCTTGAAATAGTCCACGTCGATCATCAGCAACGACAACTGGCTCTGCTCACGCAGCGAACGGCGCCACTCCAGCTCCATGTATTCATCGAAGTGCCGACGGTTCGACAACCCCGTCAGGCCATCGGAGTTCATCAGGCGTTGCAGCACCAGGTTGGTGTCGAGCAATTGCTGCTGACTGACGCGCAACGCGCGGTACGCCGCGTCCCGTTGCAGCAGGGTCATGTAGGAGCGCGAGTGATAGCGAATGCGTGCGACCAGTTCGATGTTGTCCGGCAGCTTGACCAGATAATCGTTGGCCCCGGCGGCGAAGGCCGCGCTCTTGATCAGCGGATCTTCCTTGGTCGACAGAACGATGATCGGAATGTCCTTGGTCGCCGGGTGATTGCGGTACTCGCGCACCAGGCTCAGACCGTCCAGCCCCGGCATGACCAGATCCTGCAGGATCACTGTCGGCTTGATGCGCACCGCGTGGGCGATGGCCTGGTGCGGATCGGCGCAGAAGTGGAAATCGATGTTCTCTTCGTTCGACAGTCCACGACGCACGGCTTCGCCGATCATGGCCTGATCGTCCACCAGTAACACCATGGCGGCGTTTTCGTCGGTCTTGAAGTCGTCGAGCTGTAATTCATTCATGTGCGGTCACCTGAGTACTACCTGAGCCAGGAATGAGGGAAAAAGTGCTCATTTGGCGAAAATCTCCAGCAATCGTGGCGCTATCTTGTCCAGCGGGCGAATCTCCACGGCAGCGTCGATGGCTGCGGCCGCCTTCGGCATGCCGTACACCGCACTGCTGTTTTGGTCTTGTGCGATGGTCAGGTAGCCCTGTTGGCGCATGAGTTTAAGCCCTTGGGCGCCATCACGTCCCATGCCTGTAAGCAAAACTCCTACGGCGTCGCCATTCCAGTAACTGGCCACGCTCTCGAAGAACACATCGATGGAGGGCCGGTAGATCTCGTTGACCGGTTCGGCGGTGTAGGCCAGCGTGCCGTTTTTGAGCAAGCGAATATGATGATTGGTGCCGGCCAGCAACACCGTGCCGCCTTGCGGCGGCTCGCCCTCCTGGGCCAGGCGCACGTCGAGGCCGCTGGCGCTGCCGAGCCACTCGGCCATACCGGCGGCAAACACCTGGTCAACGTGCTGCACCAGCACGATGGCCGGAGAGAAATCACGCGGCAGTCCCTTGAGCAAGACTTCCAGCGCTGCCGGCCCACCCGCGGATGAGCCAATGGCGATCAGGCTCTGGCGAGAGCCCGAACTGCGCAACGGTGCCGGCGTCGAGCGCGGGCTGTTGCCCTTGTCGCCGATCAGCCAGACGATGTTCATGATCTTGCGCAACAACGGCGCGGCCGCTTCCTGGGCATTGCCGGCGCCGAGGGCCGGGGTGTCGACCACGTCCAGCGCACCGTGGCCCATGGCCTCGAACACCCGGTGCACGTTCTGCTGGCGATCCACGGTGACGATGACGATGGCACAGGGGGTCTCGGCCATGATCCGCCGCGTAGCCTCGACGCCATCCATTACCGGCATGATCAGGTCCATCAGAATCAGGTCCGGCGTGTCCAGCGCGCACTGGCGCACCGCTTCGGCACCATTGCCGGCGACCCAGACCACCTCGTGGGCCGGCTCGAATGCCAGGGCGCGGCGCAGGGCCTCCACCGCCATGGGCATGTCGTTGACGATTGCGATCCTCATGCCCGCGCTCCTCCAATGAGCTCAACCACTGCATCGAGCAAGGCGTCGTCATGAAAACTGGCCTTGGCTAGATAATAGTCGGCCCCGGCATCCAGTCCACGGCGCCGGTCCTCTTCACGATCCTTGTAGGACACCACCATCACCGGCAGCGATTGCAGGCGATTGTCCCGACGCAGCAGCGTGACCAATTCGATGCCGTCCATGCGCGGCATATCAATGTCGGTGATCAGCAGATCGAAATCCTCCGAACGCAGCGCGTTCCAGCCGTCCATGCCGTCCACCGCAACCGCCACGTCGTAGCCGCGATTGAGCAACAGCTTGCGCTGCAACTCTCGCACGGTCAGGGAATCATCCACCACCAGAATTCGTTTGCGGGCCGCCTCGACCACCTGATTGCTGTGGCGGGCAATGCGCTCCAGGCGACCGGTGTTGAGCAGCTTATCCACCGAACGCAGCATGTCTTCGACGTCGACGATCAGCACCACCGAGCCGTCGTCGAGCAGGGCCCCGGCGGAAATGTCCTGCACCTTGCCCAGACGCTCATCCAGCGGCAGCACCACCAAGGTCCGCTCACCGATAAACCGCTCCACGGCCACGCCGTAGATCGCATCGCGCTCGCGAATCACCACGACCTTCAGGGTTTGCCCGCTGTTCTGGCTGGCCGGACGTTGCAACAACTGACTGGCCGCCACCAGGCCGACATGCCGGCCTTCGTGCCAGAAATGCTGGCGGCCTTCGACCTGCACGATATCCGCCGGCTCCAGGTCGCACATGCGCTCAATGTGCGCCAGCGGGAAGGCATAGGCTTCGTCGCCGACTTCCACCACAAGGCTGCGCACCACCGACAGGGTCAGCGGCACCTCGAGGTGGAAACGACTGCCCTCGCCCGCCGTCTGCTCCAGCACCACCGCGCCGCGCAACTGCCGGACCATGTGCTGCACCGCATCCAGGCCGACGCCGCGACCGGACACCTCGGTGACCGTGTCCCGCAGACTGAAACCGGGCAGGAACAGGAACGTCAGCAATTCCTCTTCGCTCAACTGCGCGGCGGTTTGCGCGGGCGACAAACTTCGTTCAACGATGCTGCGACGGACCTTTTCCAGGTCCACGCCGTTACCGTCATCGCTCAGTTCAAGCACCAGCAAACCGGCCTGATGAGACGCGCGCAGGCGAATCAAACCTTCCGCCGGCTTGCCCGCCAGCAGGCGTTGCTCCGGGGTCTCGATGCCGTGGTCGACCGCGTTGCGCAACAGGTGAGTCAGCGGCGCTTCGAGCTTTTCCAGTACGTCGCGATCGACCTGGGTCTTTTCGCCTTCAATCTCCAGCCGCACCTGTTTGCCCAGATCGCGCCCCAGATCCCGGACCATCCGCACTTGCCCGGTCAGCACATCGGCAAACGGCCGCATGCGACAGGCCAGCGCCGTGTCGTATAACACTTGCGCCCGCTGGCTGGCATGCCAGGCGAACTCATCGAGTTCGGCGTTCTTTTCAATGAGCAATTGCTGGGATTGCGCGAGCAGCCGCCGCGCATCCTCAAGGGCTTCCTGGGCCTCCAGGCTCAAGGCGTGATCCTTGAGATGCACATTGAGATTCTCCAGTGCGCGCAGGCTGTTGCTCTGCATGCGCTTGAGTCGCTGCATGGTCGCCAGGTGCGGTTTGAGCCGCAGGGTTTCCACCAGGGATTTGCTCGACAGATCGAGCAGGCTGTTCAGGCGCTCGGCGGTAACACGCAGCACTCGCTCGCCGTTTTCGGTGGTGCGTTTGGTCTTGCGCGGGGTCGGCGCCGATGGCGGTTCGACGGCAGGCACCGGCGGCTCGACCCTTGGCGACGGCGCTTCGAGCTGAAGTTCGGCCATCACCGGTGCGGAAGGCGCAACCAGCGGGGCCGTCGGGTCCAGCAATCGCGCCATCAACGCCACGTAGACCTCGATGTCCGCGGCCTCCGGGTTGTTATTCGGCGTGGCGATACGCATCAGCAAATCAGTGCCTTGCAGCAACGCATCGATGTGCTCGGGGCGCAGCAACAGGCGGCGTTCCTGGGCACTGACCAGGCAATCTTCCATCACATGGGAGACGCTGACCCCGGCGTCGACACCGACGATCCGCGCCGCGCCCTTGAGCGAGTGCGCAGCGCGCATGCACGATTCAAGTTGATCGGCCTGGGTCGGGTCGCGCTCAAGCGCCAGCAGGCCGGCGCTCAAGACCTGGGTCTGGGCTTCGGCCTCCAGGCTGAACAGCTCCAGCAGAGAGGCGTCGCGCATTTGCTCGGGGGTCATGTGAGACTCCGGGTCACGGCGGACAGCAGCTGTTCTTCATCCAGCCAACGCAGGCTGCGACCTTTGAATTGCAACACGCCACGGGTGTATTTGGCACTGGCCTGGGCACCCGAGCGCGATGCGCTATCGAGAATGCGCTCGTCGATGGCGTGAATCCCGTCGACCTCATCCACCGGCACCACCACCGGCCCGCCATCGGCGGCGATGATCAACATGCGTGGCATGACCCGCGTGCCGGACACCGCGTTGCCAGTGCTGTCGAGCCCCAGCAACTCCACCAGCGACAGGCAGGCGACCAGCGCGCCGCGCACATTCGCCACGCCGAGCAAGGCCCGGGAACGTTGATGCGGCAAAGAGTGAATCGCTTGCAGCGGCGCCACCTCTACCAGGCTTCGGGTCGCGAGCCCCAGCCACTCTTCACCCAGACGGAACATCAACAGCGAGCGGGTTTTCACCTCGTTTTCTAGCGCAACGGACACGATCCCGCGATCTTCCTGCTGCAACGCATAGCGATCGAGCAAGCGTGTGGCGGCCGCCGAATACACCGCACAATTGCGGCAATGAATATGCTCGCTGAGTAGCGGGCAGGACTTGTCGCCGTGGATACCGATGCGGTTCCAGCAATCGTCGATGGCCTGGGCATCCCGGGTGACGCTAAAGGTGTCGGAGGCAATCATCGTTTACGCTCACTGTCGGCGAAACGTGCGCTGCGGGCGGCACGCTCCTGCAATCGTCTGGCTCCCATCGCGTCGCCCTGGGCCTGCAGCAACCCGGCAAGGTGCATCAACGCTTCGGGATGTTGCGGTTCGAGGTACAACGCCTTGCGATAAAAACCCTGGGCTTCAAGGGTATTGCCGGCCACATCGCTGAGCAGTCCCAGCCAATAAAAGACCTGGGCCACCGGCTCATGGCTGCGCAAATAGCTTTCACACGCCGCTCGCGCCTCGGCGCTTTTGCCTTCATCGGCCAGCACGGCGATATTGGCCAGCAGCGCGGCAGTGTCGGCGCCGGAGATTGCAGGTGCAGGCCGCAGCGGCGCAACCCGGACAAACGGACGGCTGCGCACTGGCGCAGGCGGCGGATTGCGCAGCGGTTGCGGCACTGGCAATGGCGCTGGAACGAATGCCGGCAAGGGTTCAGGGTCCGCAGTGCCCTGTCGACTGAACGCAAAGGACTGCGGGATGCCGATCGAGCGCATCCCCAAACGCCCCAGCAGACTGCCTTCGGCCGGCCCGATAAACAGCACGCCGTCTACATGGGTCAGGCACTTGAGCACTTCGAAGACCTGCTTCTGGGTCGGCTGGTCGAAATAGATCAGCAGGTTGCGACAAAACACGAAATCAAAGGACGGTTCACCGGCCAGCAAGGCCGGATCCAGCAGATTGCCAACCTGCAGGCGCACTTGCTCGAGCACCCGCTGATCGAGGCGATAGCTCTCGCCTTCGGCAATGAAATGACGGTCGCGAAATGCAATGTCGTCACCCCGAAAGGAATTCTTGCCGTACAACGCCCGCCGGGCTCTTTCCACTGATAACGGGCTGACGTCCAGGCCATCGACCTTGAACTGGTGCGGTTTGAGCCCGGCATCGAGCAACGCCATGGCGATCGAGTACGGTTCTTCGCCGGTGGAGCACGGCAGGCTGAGAATCCGCAGTGCGCGCAGGTTGTTGATCTCGGCCAGACGCTTGCCAGCCAGTTTCACCAGGGTGACGAAGGATTCCGGATAACGAAAAAACCAGGTTTCCGGAACGATCACCGCTTCGATCAAAGCCTGCTGCTCGTCCCGCGAGCCCTGTAAGGTGCGCCAATACTCATCGGCCGAGACTGCTTGCGAAACGATGCTGCGCTGGCGCACCGCTCGCTCGATGATCGCAGGCCCCACCGAGGTCACGTCGAGTCCGATAGTTTCCTTGAGGAAGTCGAAAAAACGCTGGTCGCTGTTCATGGCCGCTCCTGCAGCAGCGCCGAATCCATAGGCGGCGAGGGAAACAACAAGGCGCGCACCTGATCGTCCAGCAGATCGCCGACCCGCACCCATTGCAGCAAGCCCTGCTCGTCCTTGCGCACCGGCCCGAGGTAGGGCGTCTGGCGATTGTCCAGGCCGTAGGGCTGAAAATCCGCCGGATCGCAGCGCAAGGTGTCAGTCGCCTGCTCCAGAATCAGTCCGAGCAGCTGCGTCTCGGCGGTTTCATCCGGGCGATAGTTGACCAGCACCAGTCGCGTGCTGGTACGGGCCTGTGCAGGCATGCCAAAGGTCAGTGCGCTCAAGTCGATCACTGGCACCACCGAGCCCCGATAGGCGAACACCCCGGCGACCCATACAGGCGCATGGGGAACAGGCTTCAACGGCAGGCGCGGCAGCACTTCAGCCACTTCGATAGCCTTCAAGGCATAGCGTTCGTTACCGATGCGAAACACCAGAAACAAGGCTTGCAGCGCCTGCTTCACGGCAGAGCGTTTGGCCGTGATTTCGCTCATCAGACTTTGAATCGCGAAACGCCGCTGCGCAGCCCAACGGCCACCTGGCTCAGCTCATCGATGGCGAAACTGGCCTGGCGCAAAGACTCAACGGTCTGGCTGCTGGCATCACCCAACTGCACCAGCGCGTGGTTTATCTGCTCGGCACCGGTGGCCTGGGCCTGCATGCCTTCGTTGACCATCAGCACCCGCGGTGCCAGCGCCTGGACCTGATGGATGATCTGCGACAACTGCTCACCGACCTGCTGCACCTCGGACATGCCGCGACGCACCTCTTCGGAGAACTTGTCCATGCCCATGACCCCGGCCGATACCGCCGACTGGATCTCGCGGACCATTTGCTCGATGTCGTAGGTGGCCACGGCCGTCTGGTCCGCCAAGCGCCGTACTTCGGTGGCGACCACGGCAAAACCGCGTCCGTATTCCCCGGCCTTCTCGGCCTCGATGGCGGCGTTGAGCGACAACAGGTTGGTCTGGTCGGCGACCTTGACGATGGTCACCACCACCTGATTGATGTTGCCGGCCTTCTCGTTGAGGATCGCCAGCTTGGCGTTGACCAGATCGGCCGCGCCCATCACCGAGTGCATGGTTTCTTCCATGCGCGCCAGGCCCTGCTGCCCGGAGCCGGCGGCCACGGAAGCCTGATCGGCGGCGGTGGAGACCTCGGTCATGGTGCGCACCAGATCCCGGGAAGTGGCGGCGATCTCACGGGAGGTCGCACCGATTTCCGTGGTGGTGGCGGCAGTTTCGGTGGCGGTGGCTTGTTGCTGCTTGGACGTTGCGGCGATCTCGGTCACCGACGTGGTCACCTGCACCGACGAACGCTGGGCCTGGGACACCAGAGAAGTGAGCTCGGACATCATGTCGTTGAAACCGGTCTCTACCGCGCCGAATTCGTCCTTGCGCTCCAGGTTCAGGCGGCTGCTGAGGTCGCCGGTGCGCATGATTTCAAGGATTTTCACGATGCGGTTCATCGGCGCCATGATGGCGCGCATCAATAGCAAACCGCAGAGGCCGGCAGCCAGGACGGCCACCAGCAGGGAAATGCCCATGCTGATTTTTGCCGAAAGCACGGCGTCGTCGATGGCGGCCATTTCGTGGTCGGCCACCAATTTGTTTTCGCGGAGGATTTCGTTGAGCTTCGTGCGACCTGCGGTCCAGACCGGGGTCAGTTGCTCGGTGAACAACTTGACGGCCTCGGCTTCCTGGTTGCGGCTGTGCAGATCGAGCACTGCCGTCAGAATCCTGCTGAACTCCTCGTGCCGTTGTTCGAAAGCGGCAAACTCGACCTTGTCTTCATCGGTCGTGATGGTGTTGCGGTAGTTACCTATCTGCTCCAGCAGACGCGCTTCGAAAGCCTTGAATTCCGCAGCGTCTTCGCTGCTGATGCCCTGCCCTTCTTTCAATCCGAGCAATTCCTGAGTCTGCAGGAAAGTGTCGACCCAAGCGCTGCGAATCATCGAGCTGTAATAAACCCCCGGCAAAGCGTCGTCCCGCACGCTGGCTTCGCTCTCTTCGATCCTCAGCAATCGCGAATAGGAGAGGACCACCATCAGCAACATGATGGCGATAATTACCGCAAAGCTCGCCAAAATGCGTTGGCGTAACGTCCAGTTCTTCACAGTCAATCCTCGGGGCCTGATTCGAAATGCGGGGAGTATAGCCGAGGGCGGTGTTTCATTTATAAGACGGTGCGCACCGCTTCTCATCCCGTTGAAAAAAGGCGCGATGGGCTCTGGGTTGGGACTGTCCGCTAATGAAGGGGATGGGTGCCTGGGGTGATTGGGCAGAAAGGGACCATGCAATGGTCATTGGGGAGGTGTTGTGGCCGAAAACGCCATCGCGAGCAAGCTCGCTCCCACATTGAATATCTAGCGTACACAGAAACTGTGATCACTGAAGATCCCGTGTGGGAGCGAGCCTGTTCGCGAATGCAGTCTGAAGGTTTACAGGGAAGCCTGGCGAACCTGCTTCTCCAGCTCGCCCTTCAACCCCGGCTCCAGCTTGAGCTGGCGCGCCAGCTCATCGAGGTAGGCCTTCTCCATGAAGTTTTCCTCGTCCACCATCATCACGCTGGCGATGTACATCTCGGCGGCGATTTCCGGGGAGCGGGCGGCGCGGGCGACATCGCCCGGGTCCAGTGGCTTGTTGAGCTCGGCGTGCAGCCAGTGTTGCAGCTCCTGGTCGTTGTCGAGCCGGGTGAATTCGCCTTCGATCAAGGCCCGCTCACGCGCATCGACATGACCGTCAGCCTTGGCCGCGGCCACCAGCGCCTTGAGAATCGCCTGGCTGTGCAGTTCGACTTGCGCGGCCGGCACGCGGTCCAGGGTTTGCGGTTCCGTAGCGGCTGCACCGCCCTGTTGCGCCTGCCAGTTGCCATAGGCTTTATAAGCCAGCGCGCCCAACGCGGCGAGACCGCCGTAGACCGCAACCTTGCCCCCG
Source organism: Pseudomonas sp. GL-R-26 (assembly GCF_019947365.1). Classification (NCBI taxonomy): domain Bacteria; kingdom Pseudomonadati; phylum Pseudomonadota; class Gammaproteobacteria; order Pseudomonadales; family Pseudomonadaceae; genus Pseudomonas; species Pseudomonas sp. GL-R-26. The sequence continues at coordinate 153,704 of NZ_JAGYGI010000003.1, forward strand.
ACTTTACGGGCCTTTTTGCTGCCGAGCAGCAAACCCATGGCGCCTGCCGCCAATGCCCCGCCGCTCGCGCCGGAGAGCAAGCTACCGAGGGCACTGATGCCACCGCTCGCGCTCTTTTGCTGTGAGCTGCCGGCCTTGTTCTGCAACAGGTCCTGGCCGGACTTGAGTAGTTGATCGAGCAATCCACGGGTGTTCATTTACCGCCTCCACAAGACGTTTAACCTGAAACCAGAACCACCAGCCTAAAACGAAAGTGCCCACGTCCCGTGGGCGAGAGTGCTTCCAGATGTTGCATTGCCGCTTGCGCCGGCCTATCAGAAAAAAAGATATACACTCTCGCCAATCGATAAAAACAGCCCACCGGGTACTTTCCCATGATGACCTTGCGTCAGATCCGTCACTTCATCGCCGTGGCCGAGACCGGCTCGATCTCGGCCGCCGCGCAAACCGCGTTCATTTCCCAGTCGACCCTGACCCTGGCGATCCAGCAACTGGAGGAGGAAATCGGCGTCAGCCTGTTCAGCCGCCACGCCAAAGGCATGACCCTGACCCACCAGGGGCATCAATTCCTGCGTCAGGCGCACTTGATCCTGGCCACCGTGGATAACGCCAAGCGCAGCCTGCAACAGAGCACCGACCAGGTCGCCGGGCAACTGATCGTCGGCGTGACCAGCCTGGTGGCCGGTTACTACTTGGCGGATTTGCTCACCCGCTTCCAGCGCGCCTACCCCAACGTGGAAATCCGCGTGATGGAAGATGAGCGCCCGTACATCGAGCATTTGCTGGTCAGTGGCGAGATCGATGTCGGCGTGTTGATCCTGTCCAACCTCGAAGACCGCCACGCCCTGCAGACCGAAGTACTGACCCACTCGCCGCACCGGCTATGGCTGCCGGCCCAGCATCCGCTGCTGGAACACGACAGCATCAACCTCGCCGACGTGGCCCGCGAGCCATTGATTCAACTGAACGTCGATGAAATGGACCGCAACGCCCAGCGCATGTGGTCGGCAGCCTCCTTGCAACCGCGCATCACCCTGCGCACCGCCTCGACCGAAGCGGTGCGAAGCCTGGTGGCCGCCGGTTTGGGCGTATCGATCCAGCCCGACATGACGTATCGCCCGTGGTCACTGGAGGGCGACATCATCGAAGCGCGGCCGATCGCCGACCTCAGCCAGACCCTGGATGTCGGCCTGGCCTGGCGTCGCGGCACCGCGCGGCCGGCGCTGGTAGACCCCTTCCTCACGGTCGCCCGCGAGCAACCCCACGGCGGGCGCAAGCCATCTATTTAATCGAACGCCACCTTCAGTATTTAGTATTTGTTGTCCTCGGGTCTGCGAACTAGTCTTGTTACATCTATATAAGACGGCCGGGCCCCAATTACTGGGAACACCATGGCCACACAAGAAAAGAGAACCCGAAAAATGGCTGGCGCGCAGACCCCGTTGTTCACCGCATTGTTGATTGATGGTGAATTAGTCGCCGGTCAAGGCTGCGTCGAGCCGATTCTCAACCCGGCTACCGGCGAAGTCGTCACGCAGATCGCCGAAGCCAGCACCGAGCAGGTCGAAGCCGCCATCCTCGCCGCCCATCGTGCCTTTGCCGGTTGGTCGCGGACCACGCCACAACAGCGTTCGAACCTGTTGCTGGAGATCGCCAACGCCATCGAAAAGAATGCCGACCTGCTGGCCCGCCTCGAATCCATGAACTGCGGCAAGCCGTTGCACCTGGCCCGTCAGGATGACCTGAGTGCCACGGTCGACGTGTTCCGCTTCTTCGCCGGTGCCGTGCGTTGCCAGACCGGCCAGCTCAGCGGCGAATACCTGCCGGGTTACACCAGCATGGTCCGTCGCGATCCTATCGGGGTCGTGGCGTCGATTGCGCCGTGGAACTACCCGATCATGATGGCCGCGTGGAAAATCGCCCCGGCCCTCGCCGCCGGCAACACCTTGGTGTTCAAGCCGTCCGAACACACGCCGCTGTCGATCCTGGCCCTGGCCCCGGCGCTGGCCGAGATCCTGCCGCGCGGTGTAATCAACATCGTTTGCGGTGGCGGCGAAGGTGTCGGCAGCCATCTGGTAAGCCATCCGAAGATCCGCATGGTGTCGCTGACCGGCGATATCGTCACCGGCCAAAAGATTCTCCAGGCCGCATCGAAGACACTCAAACGCACCCACCTCGAACTCGGCGGCAAGGCTCCGGTGATCGTCTGCAACGATGCCGACATTCAGGCCGTGGTCGAAGGCGTACGCACCTACGGCTACTACAACGCCGGACAGGATTGCACCGCCGCTTGCCGCGTTTACGCCCAGGCCGGGATTCATGACCGTCTGGTGGCCGAGCTCGGCGCGGCCGTCAGCAGCCTGCGCTTCGCCGGCAAACGCGACGCAGACAACGAAATCGGCCCGCTGATCAGCACCCGCCAGCGCGACCGCGTGGCCAGTTTTGTCGAGCGTGCCCTCGGCCAGCCGCACATCGAGCGGGTGACCGGCGCGGCGGTGCATTCCGGCGCCGGCTTCTATTACCAGCCGACCCTGCTGGCTGGCTGCAAGCAAAGTGACGAGATCGTCCAGCGCGAAGTGTTCGGGCCGGTGGTCACCGTGACCCGCTTCGAAGAGCTGGAACAAGCGGTGGACTGGGCGAACGATTCGGAATACGGCCTGGCCTCGTCGGTCTGGACGCAGAACCTCGACAAGGCCATGCAGGTCGCGGCGCGCTTGCAGTACGGCTGCACCTGGATCAACAGCCACTTCATGCTGGTCAGCGAAATGCCCCATGGCGGCCTGAAACGTTCGGGCTACGGCAAAGACCTGTCCAGCGATTCGCTTCAGGACTACAGCGTGGTGCGGCACATCATGGCCCGCCATGGCGAACATCTCTGACTACGCTAATAACAAGCCGCCAACGGCATGCTTCACCACGTTCAAAACACTGCCCCGACCATAATTAAAGAAGAGGGAATTCCAATGTTCGTGCACAAGACCGCACTGCTCAGTGCAATCACCACCGCGCTGCTGGCCAGCGCAAGTGTCCAGGCCGCCGAGCCGCTCAAAGCTGTCGGGGCGGGCGAAGGCCAACTGGATATTGTGGCCTGGCCCGGCTACATCGAACGTGGCGAGAGTGACAAGGCCTACGACTGGGTGACCGGTTTCGAGAAAGAAACCGGCTGCAAGGTCAACGTCAAGACCGCGGCCACCTCCGATGAAATGGTCAGCCTGATGGCCAAGGGCGGTTACGACCTGGTCACCGCGTCCGGCGATGCGTCCCTGCGCCTGATCGTCGGCAAGCGTGTGCAGCCGATCAACACCGCGTTGATCCCGAACTGGAAAAACCTCGACCCGCGCCTCAAGGATGGACCGTGGTACGTGGTCAACAAGCAGACCTACGGCACCCCGTATCAGTGGGGCCCGAACGTGCTGATGTACAACACCAACGTGTTCAAGACCGCGCCCACCAGCTGGGGCGTGCTGTTCAACGCGGAAAACCTGCCGGACGGCAAGCCGAACAAGGGCCGTGTGCAGGCCTATGACGGCCCGATCTACATCGCCGACGCGGCGCTGTACCTGAAGACCGCCAAGCCGGAACTGGGCATCCAGAATCCGTACGAACTGACCGAAGCCCAGTACAAGGCCGTGCTCGACCTGCTGCGCGCCCAGCAGCCGTTGATCCACCGCTACTGGCACGACACCACTGTACAAATGAGCGACTTCAAGAACGAAGGCGTGGTTGCCTCCGGTGCCTGGCCGTATCAGGTCAACGGCCTGATGAACGAGAAGCAGCCAATCGCCTCGACCATTCCGAAAGAAGGCGCCACCGGTTGGGCCGACACCACCATGATGCACGCCGAGGCCAAGCACCCGAACTGCGCCTACAAGTGGATGGACTGGTCGCTGCAACCGAAAGTCCAGGGAGACGTAGCAGCGTGGTTCGGCTCGTTGCCAGCGGTTCCGGCGGCGTGCAAAGAGAGCGAGTTGCTCGGCGCCGAAGGCTGCAAGACCAACGGATTCGACCAGTTCGACAAGATCGCCTTCTGGAAAACCCCGCAGGCTGAAGGCGGCAAGTTCGTGCCGTACAGCCGCTGGACCCAGGACTACATCGCGATCATGGGCGGCAGGTAAAAGTCATTCCGGTAGCTACTGCGCGTCGACCAGCCGCGCCCGGGCAGTGCTCGCCTCCTCACGTACTGACGTACGCTCCGGGGGCTGCGCGCTGGCCGGACACGGCTAATCGCCGCTCGCTACGCTCCCGAAACGACTTTATGTGATCGACGCTTTTCAAGAAGCAAAGCTGATTTTCGAATGACTGTTTTTTCAGAAGTCCAGGCAGGGCCGCTGCGACGGCCTTCGCCTTTTTGGAGCACCGCACCATGACGCTTGCAGTCCAGTTCACCAACGTTTCCCGTCTATTCGGTGAAGTGAAAGCCGTAGACCGGGTTTCCATCGACATCCAGGACGGCGAGTTTTTCTCCATGCTGGGGCCGTCCGGCTCGGGCAAGACCACCTGCTTGCGCCTGATCGCCGGTTTTGAACAACCGAGCGCAGGCTCCATCCGCATTCATGGCGAAGAGGCCGCCGGCCTGCCGCCGTACCAGCGCGACGTGAACACCGTGTTCCAGGATTACGCGCTGTTCCCGCACATGAACGTTCGCGACAACGTCGCCTACGGCTTGAAAGTCAAAGGCATCGGCAAGGCCGAACGCCTCAAGCGCGCCGAAGAATCCCTGGAGATGGTCGCCCTCGGCGGCTACGGCGAACGTAAGCCGGTGCAGCTCTCCGGCGGTCAGCGCCAGCGTGTGGCCCTGGCCCGCGCCTTGGTCAACCGTCCACGGGTGCTGCTGCTCGACGAACCCCTCGGTGCCCTTGACCTGAAACTGCGCGAGCAAATGCAGGGCGAGTTGAAGAAGCTGCAACGCCAGCTCGGCATCACCTTCATTTTCGTCACCCACGACCAGACCGAAGCGCTGTCGATGTCCGACCGCGTGGCCGTGTTCAACAAGGGCCGCATCGAACAAGTCGATAGCCCGCGTAACCTGTACATGAAACCGGCTACCACCTTCGTGGCGGAATTCGTTGGCACCTCCAACGTGATTCGCGGCGACTTGGCCAAGCAGCTCAGTGGCAATCCGCAGCCGTTCTCGATTCGTCCGGAACACGTGCGATTCGCCGAAGGCCCGCTGGCCAGCCACGAGATTGAAGTCAGCGGTTTGCTCCACGACATCCAATACCAGGGCAGCGCCACCCGCTACGAACTGAAACTGGAAAACGGCCAGACCCTGAACATCAGCCAAGCCAACAATCAGTGGATCGACAGCAGCTCGCAACACCAGACCGGGCAGCGCCTGAGCGCACGCTGGGCACGGGAAGCGATGGTCCATTTGCACGACACCCTTGCAGGCGGGGTGTGAGATGAGCACCTTGGCTATTACTCAAACCTCGTCAGGCGGCTCGCCGTTGCGCAGGTTTTCCAACCTGTTGTATCGCCGGCCGAACCTGTACCTGTCGATGCTGCTGGTGCCGCCGTTGCTGTGGTTCGGCGCGATCTACCTCGGCTCGTTGCTGACGCTGCTGTGGCAGGGTTTCTACACCTTCGATGACTTCACCATGGCGGTCACCCCTGACCTGACCCTGGCAAACTTCACCGCGCTGTTCCAGCCATCGAACTTCGACATCATCCTGCGCACCCTGGGCATGGCGATTGTGGTGTCGATTGCCAGCGCCATCGTCGCGTTCCCGATTGCCTACTACATGGCGCGCTACACCACCGGCAAGACCAAGGCGTTCTTCTACATCGCGGTGATGATGCCGATGTGGGCCAGTTACATCGTCAAGGCCTACGCCTGGACGCTGCTGCTGGCCAAGGGCGGCGTGGCGCAGTGGTTCGTGCAGCACCTGGGGCTGGAACCGGTCCTGCAGTTCGTGCTGGGCATTCCGGGCGTTGGCGGCAGTACCTTGTCGACCTCACACCTTGGCCGCTTCATGGTGTTCGTCTACATCTGGCTGCCGTTCATGATCCTGCCGATCCAGGCCTCGCTGGAACGCCTGCCGCCCTCGCTGCTGCAAGCCTCCGCCGACCTCGGTGCCAAGCCGCGCCAGACCTTCACGCAAGTGATTCTGCCGCTGTCGATCCCGGGCATTGCCGCAGGTTCGATCTTCACCTTCTCGCTGACCCTGGGCGACTTCATCGTGCCGCAACTGGTCGGCCCGCCCGGCTACTTCGTCGGCAGCATGGTGTATGCCCAGCAAGGCGCAATCGGCAACATGCCGATGGCCGCCGCCTTCACCCTGGTGCCGATCGTGCTGATCGCCATCTACCTGTCCATCGTCAAACGACTGGGGGCCTTCGATGCACTCTGAGAAAGCCTCAATAGGCCTGAAAATCGCAGCTTGGGGCGGGCTAGTGTTCCTGCACTTCCCGATCCTGATCATCTTCCTGTACGCCTTCAACACCGAAGACGCGGCATTCAGCTTTCCACCCAAGGGCTTCACTCTGAATTGGCTCAGCGTGGCGTTCTCACGGCCGGACGTGCTCGAAGCGATCAAGCTGTCGTTGCAGATCGCCTCGATTGCCACCCTGATCGCCATGATCCTCGGCACGCTGGCGTCCGCCGCGTTGTATCGCCGCGACTTCTTCGGCAAGCAAGGCATCTCGCTGATGCTGATACTGCCGATTGCCCTGCCGGGGATCATCACCGGGATCGCATTGCTGGCGACCTTCAAGACATTGGGAATCGAGCCGGGGATGTTCACCATCATCGTCGGCCACGCGACCTTCTGCGTGGTGATCGTCTACAACAACGTCATCGCCCGCTTGCGCCGCACCTCCCACAGTTTGATCGAGGCCTCGATGGACCTCGGCGCCGACGGCTGGCAGACCTTCCGCTACATCATCCTGCCGAACCTCGGCTCGGCGTTGCTGGCCGGCGGCATGCTGGCGTTTGCCCTGTCGTTCGACGAAATCATCGTCACCACCTTCACCGCCGGCCATGAACGCACCCTGCCGCTGTGGCTGCTCAACCAGCTCAGCCGCCCACGAGATGTGCCGGTGACCAACGTCGTGGCGATGCTGGTGATGCTGGTGACCATGCTGCCGATTCTCGGCGCCTATTACCTGACCCGTGGCGGCGAAAGCGTTGCGGGCAGTGGTGGGAAATAACCGAATAACCACTGAAGGAACCGAATCTCTGTAGGAGTGAGCCTGCTCGCGATGACTGACTGTCATTCAATAGTGATGTCGACTGTATGACCGCTATCGCGAGCAGGCTCACTCCTACATTTAGATCCGGTTCAGGCAGAAAAATAAAAGTGTTAGTGAGGACAGAACCATGCAAACCAAACTCTTGATCAACGGCCAACTGCAAGACGGCGAAGGCCCCGCCCAACCCGTATTCAACCCGGCCTTGGGCCGTGTGCTGGTGGACATCAACGAAGCCAGCGCAGCCCAGGTCGATGCCGCCGTACGCGCCGCCGACGCCGCGTTCGACAGCTGGTCGCATACCCCGCCGAAAGAGCGTTCGCTGCTGCTGCTCAAACTCGCCGATGTCATCGAAGCCCACGGCGAAGAGCTGGCCAAACTGGAGTCGGACAACTGCGGCAAGCCCTACAGCGCCGCACTGAACGACGAGATCCCGGCGATTGCAGACGTGTTCCGTTTCTTCGCCGGCGCCAGCCGTTGCATGAGCGGTTCGGCCGGTGGCGAATACCTGCCAGGGCACACCTCGATGATCCGTCGCGATCCGGTGGGCGTGATCGCCTCCATCGCGCCGTGGAATTACCCGCTGATGATGGTCGCCTGGAAAATCGCCCCGGCCCTGGCCGCCGGTAATACCGTGGTGCTCAAGCCGTCGGAACAAACCCCGCTGACCGCCCTGCGCCTGGCCGAGCTGGCGTCGGAGATCTTCCCGGCCGGTGTGCTCAACCTGGTGTTCGGCCGTGGTCCTACCGTCGGCAGCCCGCTGGTGAACCACCCGAAAGTGCGCATGGTGTCGCTGACCGGGTCGATTGCCACCGGTTCGAACATCATTTCCAGCACCGCCGACAGCGTCAAACGCATGCACATGGAACTGGGCGGCAAGGCCCCGGTGATCATCTTCGACGACGCCGACATTGACGCCGCCGTCGAAGGCATCCGCACCTTCGGTTTCTACAACGCCGGGCAAGACTGCACCGCTGCCTGCCGCATCTATGCCCAGGCAGGCATCTACGACAAGTTCGTCGAGAAACTCGGCGCCGCCGTCAGCAGCATCAAGTACGGCTTGCAGGATGATCCATCGACCGAACTCGGCCCGCTGATCACCGCGCAACACCGCGACCGCGTGGCCGGTTTCGTCGAGCGCGCCATCGCCCAGCCGCACATTCGTTTGATCACCGGCGGCAAGGCGGTTGAGGGCAATGGCTTCTTCTTCGAACCGACCGTGTTGGCCGATGCACAACAGGACGACGAAATCGTCCGTCGCGAAGTGTTCGGGCCAGTGGTGTCGGTGACCAAATTCAGCGATGAAGCGCAGGTGCTGGGTTGGGCCAACGACTCGGTCTACGGCCTGGCCTCCTCCGTGTGGACCGCCGACGTCGGCCGCGCCCATCGCCTGGCAGCGCGCTTGCAGTACGGCTGCACCTGGGTCAACACGCACTTCATGCTGGTCAGCGAAATGCCCCACGGCGGTCAGAAACTGTCCGGCTATGGCAAGGACATGTCCATGTACGGGCTGGAGGACTACACCGTTGTGCGGCATGTGATGTTCAAGCACTAAAAACCTTTCAGGCAAACCCGATCCCTGTGGGAGCGGGCTTGCTCGCGAAGGCGTCACCACGGTTCCAAGGAAGAAGCCGGTACCCAGCACCACCAGGCTCCACCCCAAAGAAGACAAAACAATAACCACCGATCCGGGCGGCGCTCCCAAAGCCCCGTCACGGTTTCGGACATCCGAAATCTGCCGATTTTCCGGAGCAATCACACATGAGTGCATCACCCGATCTCTCTGCAGCCCTTGCCGACAGCGATGCCGAGCAACTGCGCAAACTCGGTTACACCTCCAACTTCAATCGCAGCATGAGCCTGTGGGAAAACTTCGCCCTGGGCTTCACTTATCTGTCTCCGGTCGTAGGGGTTTATACCCTCTTCGGCCTGTGCCTCGCCGCCGGCGGGCCACCGATGTTCTGGGCTTACTTGCTGGTCGGTTGCGGCCAACTGCTGGTGTGCCTGATCTTCGGCGAAGTGGTTTCGCAGTTCCCGATTTCCGGCGGTGTGTACCCCTGGGCTCGCCGCTTGGTGGGCAAACGCTGGGCGTGGATCGTCGGCTGGATCTACTCCATCGCCCTGTGCGTCACTATCGCGGCGGTTGCAGTGGGTGCCGGTCCGTACCTCGCCGCCATGATGGGCTTTGAGCCGAGCAACAACACCAACATCATCATCGCCCTGTTCCTGACGCTGTTCGCCACCCTGGTCAACCTGAGCGGCACCAAAGTGCTGGCGCGAATCGCCATGTTCGGCTTCCTCTGCGAACTGGTGGGCGCGGTGATCGTCGGCGTTTACCTGCTGATTTTCGAGCGCCATCAACCCATCAGTGTGTTGTTCAACACCTTCGATATCAGCGTCGACGGCTCGTACCTGCCGGCCTTCCTCACCGCCTCGCTGGCGGGGATGTTCCTGTACTACGGCTTCGAGGCTTGCGGCGACGTGGCCGAAGAAACCCCGAACCCGAGCAAGAAAATCCCGGTGGCCATGCGCATGACCATCTACATCGGCGGCATCGCGGCGATGTTCGCCTGCCTGGCGCTGATCCTCGCCGTGCCGGACATGCAAGCGGTGATCAACGGTACCGACAAGGACCCGGTCACCACCATCCTCAACAACGCCTTCGGCCCGGTCGGTTCGAAAGTGGTGATGGGCGTGGTGATGATTTCCTTCATCTCCTGCGTGATCAGCCTGCAAGCGGCGGCCAGTCGTCTGCTGTATTCCTACGCCCGTGACGAAATGGTCATCGGCAGCCGACTGCTGAAGAAGATTTCCCCTACAACTCAAGTTCCAGTTGCCGCGCTGTTCGTGTCCGGTGTCCTGCCGGCACTGATCATCATCCTCGGCTTCTTCCTGCAAGACGCGGTCGCCACCATCGTCAGCTTCGCGGCCATCGGCATCTACCTGGCGTTCCAGATGATCGTGCTTGCGGCCCTGTACGCCCGCATGAAAGGCTGGAAACCGAGTGGCAAATTCACCCTCGGCGCCTGGGGCTGGGCGGTGAACATCGGCGCGCTGGTCTATGGTGTCGGTGCCATCATCAACATGGCCTGGCCACGCACCCCGGATGCCGCGTGGTACATCAACTACGCGATGGTGCTGAGCACTGCCATCGTGATTGGTCTGGGCCTGCTCTACATGTGGATCGCCAAGCCGTATGACCACGGTACGGCACCTGCGGGGGATGCGTGGAAGGTTAGTCACTAATGAAAATCGCCCCGGGATCAAGTGCGATCTCGGGGCGAGTTCTGCCCAGTGCAGACACAAGAAATTCCTACAGGCGCAGCCTTCCTGAAAAACCCTCGTTTCCTACAACAAGTGTCGCCAGAGTAGACTTGGCGCCGCGAGCGCCTGACCGATAGGCTTTGCTCCGTCGCTGCCAAATCAGCGGCCCGGAGTCGAAGCCGGAACAAGTCAAAACGGTGCTCGTGTGCCCCCATAGAACTGTGGCTGTTTTATGCCTTCAGTTCTGCTTTATGGCGGGCCGTGTGGCGCGGGCCTTCCGGCTTCCGTTTTGATTGGAAGTGTCCCGGCTTCGAACGTCACTCGGTCCGCCACCCAACCTGTCGAAGGGTTGGTGGCGACTTTCCAAGCCAAAACGGAAATCACGCCATGCCAATGCATCCTCAAAGCTCGCCTCTTCCCTATTTCGATCCCTCCGTCTTCACCCGCCACAACCGTTTCCTCCACGCCTTCATGCAAAACAACCAAGCTTGGTTCTGTGCCCAGGATCTGGGTCGCTTGATGGGCAAACCACTCAATGAACGCCTGACCCTGAAACTCGACCCCGACCAACGTCGCACCGTCTGGCTGCGCAAAGACGGCAAAACGGTCGAAACCCTGATGGTCAGCGAATCAGGCATGTACGCCTTGCTGGTCCACCACTCCGTCCCGGAAAACCGCAATCTGCGCCAGTGGTTGAGCAACGAAGTCATTCCCTCGCTGCGTGATGCGAAATCAGAGCCTGTGGAAAACCTGCCAAGCCTGAGCTCCTTGAATTGGGCCGGAGTTTCGGTGCCCTTGCTGCATTACCAACATCACGCCTGGATCAAGTGGCGAGACATGCCTGAGCTGATGCAGGTACAGCGCCCCTTCCCAATCGCGGGCACTTGCCGTTGAAGGGATAAATCGAGCTGATCAAAAAGGGACAGACTTCACAGTCCGTCCCTTTGGTTTGAGTCCTCTCAATTAATTGTCCTGCTGAATGAGTTACATCCACATGAACGAGACTCGCAGCGACAAACGAAACATCATCGAAATGATTCCATGTGATAGCTCGTTTGCAGAAGCGTATCTCCATAAGCTCGACCAGCAATCTGTCCGACAGCCAGCAATAGACGCTGGCATAGCCGACGCTGATGCAGGCAGGTTAACCAGCCTGGCCACCGTGAAGGCCAAATGGCTCTCACGGTAACCCGCCCTGCTCAAAACCGCGAAACACTCCTCATCGCATCCACCAGATACCTCATCGCGATCCTGTCGCTCTCCGACAGTTCCCGATAGCGTTCCACCAGTTTCATTTCCTCGCTATTGAGCCGGCGTCTTCGTCGCCCCAGGGCCAGACACGGAAAGATTCCCAACATTTCGGTGATGCCTTGTACTTTCGACATGGACGATGTCCTTCTAAACGTCAAAGAAAACTGCAAAAAAAACGCATCGCCCTCCCCCTTTTCAGCAGCCGCAATGTGCCGACTGAACCGCACCGGTCTTTCGGGCATAAACCGGTCATGTGTACAGAATAGAAATATTCCGGGCGCTGAAAAGCGGTTTTTAGAGTAATTAGTCGAAAAAAGCAGAAATGCCCTGTAAATCAGAAGCCCCTGTCGGAATTGTTTCCCGACATGTCTTGTTTCATTGCCGAGCCGGCGCAGTGCCATCAATCAATTTTGCTCTGCAATCGAACGGTTTAAGCTGTCGGGCATCTGTTTAAAAGTCCGTTGCGTTTGGCCGAAGGCATGTCCGAACCGATATTTCTGATCCAGCACGTGCCAGGAACGGCGCGGGATTGCTCAAGACAGGTTGTATTTATGCACCGCAGGAACTTGCTCAAAGCCTCCATGGCCATCGCGGCCTACACCGGTTTGTCCGCCACGGGCCTGTTGGCCGCCAAGGCCTGGGCCGCCAGCGGCGGCACCGCTGATGGCGAGGCCACCGCGTTCGATTTCGAGGCGCTCAAGCTCCAGGCCAAACAGCTCGCCAGCAATCGCTACCAGGACACCAAGCAGCAGTTGCCGCCGACCCTGGCGACCATGACGCCGCAGAACTTCAATGCGATCCGCTACGACGGCAATCATTCGTTGTGGAAAGAGCTCAAGGGCCAGTTGGACGTGCAGTTCTTCCATGTCGGCATGGGCTTCAAGCAGCCAGTGCGCATGTACAGCGTCGATCCGAAAACCCGCATGGCCCGCGAGGTGCATTTCCGCCCGTCGCTGTTCAACTATGAAAACACCACGGTCGACACCGCGCAGCTCAAGGGCGACCTGGGTTTCTCCGGCTTCAAGCTGTTCAAGGCCCCGGAACTGGACAAGCACGACGTCGTGTCCTTCCTCGGCGCCAGCTATTTCCGTGCGGTGGACGCCACCGGCCAGTACGGCTTGTCGGCCCGCGGACTGGCCATCGACACCTACGCCAAGAAGCGCGAAGAGTTTCCCGACTTCACCAAGTTCTGGTTCGAGACGCCGGACAAGGACAGCACCCGCTTCGTGGTCTACGCCTTGCTCGACTCGCCGAGCGCCACCGGTGCCTACCGCTTCGATATCGACTGCCAGGCCGAGCGCGTGGTGATGGAGATCGATGCCCACGTCAACGCACGCACCGCCATCGACCAACTGGGCATCGCGCCAATGACCAGCATGTTCAGTTGCGGCACCCACGAGCGCCGCATGTGCGACACCATTCACCCGCAAATCCACGACTCCGACCGCCTGGCCATGTGGCGCGGCAATGGCGAGTGGATCTGCCGCCCGCTGAACAACCCGGCCACCCTGCAATTCAATGCCTTCGCCGATACCGACCCGAAGGGCTTCGGCCTGGTGCAGACCGACCACGAGTTCGCCAGCTATCAGGACACCGTCGACTGGTACAGCCGCCGCCCGAGCCTGTGGGTAGAACCGACCACCGCGTGGGGCGAAGGCTCAATCGATCTGCTGGAGATCCCGACCACCGGCGAGACCATGGACAACATCGTCGCTTTCTGGACGCCGAAGAAACCGGTGGCTGCGGGGGATTCGCTGAACTACGGCTACAAGCTGTACTGGAGCGCATTGCCGCCAGTCGGAACGCCGTTGGCACGGGTCAACGCGACCCGTTCGGGCATGGGCGGTTTCACCGAAGGCTGGGCACCAGGCGAACATTACCCACCAGTCTGGGCCCGTCGTTTTGCCGTGGACTTCACCGGCGGCGGCTTGGACCGCTTGCCTGAAGGCGCGGGCATCGAGCCTGTAGTCACTTGCTCGAACGGCGAGGTCAAGGATTTCAGCGTGCTCAAGCTCGATGACATCAAAGGCTACCGCATCCTGTTTGACTGGTACCCGACCAGTGACAGCGTCGAGCCTGTCGAGCTGCGGCTGTTCATCCGCACCAACGACCGCACGTTGAGTGAAACCTGGTTGTATCAGTACTTCCCGCCAGCGCCGGACAAGCGCAAATACACCTGACACCCGAGTAGCACCCAGCCACCATTCGGTTTTCCGAACGCGACCTGCGGGTCGGTTCGGTTAACCGGACCATCTCACTGAAATTTCAACGCAAAAAATATTTATTTTCCTTATAAATCAATTACTTGATCAATTGAGACTGGTCTGGCACGAGTCATGCTCTACACTTCTTCGACGAATGTCCTTTGCGCCGACTCTCAATAGCGCTCAGGTGTTTTGCAGCACAAAAGGGCCGATGAACTGGCTCCATAAAAAAAACAATGTCGAGGAAAATTTGATGCGCATCGTTCCCCACATCCTGGGCGCAGCCATTGCTGCCGCTCTGATCAGCACGCCAGTTTTCGCCGCCGAACTCACCGGCACCCTGAAGAAGATCAAAGAGTCCGGCACCATCACCCTGGGCCATCGCGACGCTTCCATTCCGTTTTCCTACATTGCAGACGCTTCCGGCAAACCGGTCGGCTATTCCCACGACATCCAGTTGAAAGTCGTCGAAGCGTTGAAAAAAGACCTCGACATGCCGAACCTCCAGGTCAAGTACAACCTGGTGACCTCGCAGACCCGTATCCCGCTGGTGCAGAACGGCACCGTGGACCTCGAGTGCGGTTCCACCACCAACAACGTCGAGCGTCAGCAGCAAGTTGACTTCTCCGTTGGCATCTTCGAAATCGGTACTCGCCTGCTGTCCAAGGCAGACTCCAAGTACAAGGATTTCCCTGACCTGGCCGGCAAGAACGTCGTGACCACCGCCGGCACCACGTCCGAGCGCATCCTCAAGGCGATGAACGCCGACAAGCAGATGGGCATGAACGTCATCTCCGCCAAAGACCACGGCGAGTCGTTCCAGATGCTGGAAACCGGCCGTGCAGTGGCTTTCATGATGGACGACGCCCTGCTGGCCGGTGAAGCCGCCAAGGCCAAGAAGGCAAGCGACTGGGCCGTGACCGGCACTCCACAGTCCTACGAAATCTACGGCTGCATGGTGCGCAAAGGCGACGAGCCGTTCAAAAAAGCTGTGGATGACGCCATCAAGGCCACCTACGCATCGGGCGAGATCAACAAGATCTACGAAAAATGGTTCATGCAACCAATCCCGCCAAAAGGCCTGAACCTGAACTTCCCGATGAGCGACGAACTCAAGGCCCTGATCGCCAAACCGACTGATAAAGCGGCTGACGACAAGAAGTCCTGATTTCTGACTAACCTTATCTCCTGAGAGGGCCCTGGCCCTTTCAGGAGGTGGTCACTTCCTGCTGGCATTTTTTGGAAACACTCGAACCGGTGGCTGTCGAGCCGGGGGCGTGTGCCTGATCGAAGTGGCCTGTACGGTTAGTTCGTTAGCTCAAATTCGGATGCCAGAAGTTCATAGCCAAGGCGCTGTGACGAGTCATAGCCCGCTATGGCGAGGAACAGCAACGAAGGATATGGACTTCTGGTGCCGAAGTTGAGCTAACAGAACTGACCACACAGGCCACCTGGGTCGGGCGGGAACGGAGCTTCCCCCAAGCGGGCACTTGTACATCGATTGAACTGAGGGGAGACCCTAATGAATTACAACTGGGACTGGGGCGTGTTCTTCAAGTCCACCGGCGTGGGCAGCGAAACCTATTTCGACTGGTACGTGACCGGCCTGGGCTGGACCATCGGCATCGCTATCGCGGCCTGGATCATCGCCCTGACATTGGGCTCGGTCCTGGGCGTCATGCGTACCGTGCCGAATCGCATCGTATCGGGCATCGCCACCTGCTACGTCGAACTCTTCCGTAACGTGCCGCTGCTGGTTCAGCTGTTCATCTGGTACTTCCTGGTACCCGACCTGCTGCCGGCGGACCTGCAAGAGTGGTACAAGCAGGATCTGAACCCGACCACCTCGGCCTTCCTCAGCGTCGTCGTGTGCCTGGGCCTGTTCACCACCGCCCGGGTTTGCGAACAGGTGCGCACCGGTATCCAGGCCCTGCCAAAAGGCCAGGAATCCGCGGCCCGCGCCATGGGTTTCAAGCTGCCGCAGATCTACTGGAACGTGCTGCTGCCCCAGGCCTACCGGATCATCATTCCGCCGCTTACCTCGGAATTCCTGAACGTCTTCAAGAACACCTCCGTGGCCTCGCTGATCGGCTTGATGGAATTGCTCGCGCAGACCAAACAGACCGCCGAGTTCTCCGCCAACCTGTTCGAAGCCTTTACCCTGGCAACGCTGATCTACTTCACCCTGAACATGAGCCTGATGTTGCTGATGCGCCTGGTCGAGAAGAAAGTCGCCGTACCGGGCCTGATCTCCGTAGGGGGTAAATGATGGAATTCGACTTCTCGGGCATCATCCCGTCCCTGCCGGGCCTGTGGAACGGCATGATCATGACCCTCAAGCTGATGGCCATGGGCGTGATCGGCGGCATCATCCTCGGCACCATCCTGGCGCTGTGCCGTCTGTCGCACAACAAACTGCTGTCGAACCTGGCCGGCGCCTACGTCAACTACTTCCGCTCGATCCCGCTGCTGCTGGTGATCACCTGGTTCTACCTGGCGGTACCGTTCGTGCTGCGCTGGATCACCGGCGAAGACACGCCGATCGGCGCATTCGCCTCCTGCATCGTGGCGTTCATGATGTTCGAAGCGGCGTACTTCTGCGAAATCGTCCGTGCCGGTGTGCAGTCGATTCCAAAAGGCCAGATGGGCGCTGCCCAGGCGCTGGGCATGACTTACGGGCAGATGATGCGCCTGATCATCCTGCCGCAAGCGTTCCGCAAGATGACACCGCTGCTGCTGCAGCAGAGCATCATCCTGTTTCAGGACACCTCGCTGGTCTACGCCGTCGGCCTGGTGGACTTCCTCAATGCTTCGCGCGCCAGTGGCGACATCATTGGCCGCTCCAATGAGTTCCTGATTTTCGCGGGTCTCGTGTACTTCACCATCAGCTTTGCCGCCTCGCAGCTGGTCAAGCGTCTGCAAAAAAGGTTCGCCGTATGATCTCTATCAAAAGCATCAACAAGTGGTATGGGGACTTCCAGGTACTGACTGATTGCAGCACCGAGGTCAAAAAAGGCGAAGTGATCGTGGTGTGCGGGCCATCCGGTTCCGGCAAATCGACCCTGATCAAGTGCGTCAACGCCCTGGAACCGTTCCAGAAAGGCGACATCGTGGTCGACGGCACCTCCATCGCCGATCCGAAGACCAACCTGCCGAAACTGCGTTCCCGCGTGGGCATGGTGTTCCAGCACTTCGAGCTGTTCCCGCACCTGACCATCACCGAAAACCTGACCATCGCGCAGATCAAGGTGTTGGGCCGCAGCAAGGAAGAAGCCACCAAGAAAGGCCTGCAACTGCTCGAACGCGTCGGTCTCTCGGCCCACGCCCACAAGCATCCGGGCCAACTGTCCGGTGGTCAGCAGCAGCGTGTGGCGATTGCCCGTGCGTTGGCGATGGACCCGATCGTCATGCTGTTCGACGAACCGACCTCGGCGCTCGACCCGGAAATGGTCAACGAAGTGCTCGACGTGATGGTGCAACTGGCCCACGAAGGCATGACCATGATGTGCGTGACCCACGAAATGGGTTTCGCCCGTAAAGTGGCCGACCGGGTGATCTTCATGGACGCCGGCAAGATCATCGAAGACTGTAAGAAAGAAGAGTTCTTCGGTGACATCAACGCCCGTGCCGATCGCACGCAGCACTTCCTCAACAAGATTCTGCAGCACTAAGAAAGACGGTAACTGGATTGCCCTTGTGGCGAGGGAGCTTGCTCCCGCTGGGTCGCGCAGCGGCCCAAAAACCTGAAAATGCATTGTGTCTGACACACCGCATTTATCGGTTTTACGACTGCTTCGCAGCCGAGCGGGAGCAAGCTCCCTCGCCACAGGTTCCGCGTTCGGCAGGAAACCAGAGCAAGCCCGTTGCCATGCTGGTTGACCCAAGGCATCTGTGATGAAATGCGACCCCACTCTTTATCGCGCAGCGTCGCCATCACTCGCCGTGAAACCCCGTCTGGTTCGTCATTTGTTCCTGCCGCCGCTGATCATCGCCATGATGATCGGCCTGGGCTTTATCGGCTTCTGGATCAGTGAACACTACGGCATCCGCAGCCTCAGCGAAAACGGCCAGCGCCAGCTGGAACTGCACGCCCGCGCCGTCGAAAGCGAAATCAGCAAATACACCTACCTGCCCAGCCTGCTGGAACTCGAAACCAGCGTTTCGCAGTTGCTGGCCGACCCGACTCCGGAACACCGGCAGACGGTCAACGATTACCTCGAAGGCCTGAACCGGCGCAGCCGCAGTCGGGCCATCTACGTGATGGACACCACCGGCCGCGTCATGGCCACCAGCAACTGGCGCGATGTCGACAGTTACCTGGGTGAAGACCTGTCCTTCCGTGCCTATTTCCAGAACGCCGTGCGCGGTCAGCCCGGACGCTTCTACGGCATCGGCAGTACCAATGGCGAACCCGGTTACTACCTGGCCCATGGCCTGGAAGAACACGGCAAGATCATCGGCGTCGCCGTGGTCAAGGTCCGCTTGGAAGCCATGGAAGAACGCTGGCAACGGGCACGCCTGGAAGCCTTCGTCAGCGATGAAAACGGCATCATCATTCTGTCCAGCGATCCGGCGCGGCGCTTGAAATCGGTGGTGCCGCTGAGCGAAGAAACCAAGGAAAAACTCGCCCGCAGCCTGCAGTACTACTGGTTCCCCCTCAATGAACTGCAGCCGCTGGCCCGGGAAACCCTGTCCGAAGGCGTGGAGAAACTCACGTTCCCGGCCAACAGCGAACTGGTGTCCGACGATGAAAACATCAGCTACCTGGCGCAAACCCGGCCGTTGAGCGATACGCCGTGGAATTTCACCCTGCTCACGCCGCTGCAGGATCTGCGCCGCGAAGCGATCAATCAGGGGATTCTGGTGGCCGTGGCGTTTGCCCTCTTCGCCTTCCTGTTGATCGCCTGGAACGAGCGACGCAAGGTAATCGCCACCCGTCTTGCGGCCCGGGAAGCCTTGCAGGAAGCCAACAATCAGCTGGAGCGTCGGATTACCGAACGCACCACCGACCTGCGCGCCAGCAACGAACGGCTCAAGGGGCAGATTCGCGAACGCCGGCTCGCCGAAGAGACGTTGCGCCGCGCCCAGGATGAACTGGTACAGGCCGGAAAACTCGCGGCCATCGGCCAGATGTCCACCAGCATCGCCCACGAACTGAACCAGCCGCTGGCGGCGCTGCGCACCTTGTCCGGCAATACCGTACGCTTCCTCGAGCGCGGCCAGCTCGACGTGGCCAGCACCAACCTCAAGACCATCAACGAACTGATCGACCGCATGGGCCGGATCACCGCCAGCCTGCGCTCGTTTGCCCGGCGCGGGGACGACAAGGGTCAGGCCTGCCTCGGCAAAGGCGTGGACGCCGCCTTGCAATTGCTCGGCGGCCGGGTGGAAAACATTCACCTGCAACTGCACCGCGATTTCACCGATGTGCAGGTGCAGATCGACCAGACCCGCCTGGAGCAGATTCTGGTCAACCTGATCGGTAACGCCCTCGACGCCATGCAAGCGCAGCCGCAACCCGAGCTGTGGCTCGAAGGCGAAGCGTTCGATGGCAAATACCGCCTGCGGGTGCGTGACAACGGCCACGGCATCGACGCCGAAGCGCGCAAGCACCTGTTCGAACCGTTCTTCACCACCAAACCCGGCGAACAGGGCCTGGGCCTGGGCCTGACCCTGTCCGCCAGCCTGGCCGCCGCCACCGGCGGTCACCTGGGTGTCGAGCACCCGGCCAGCGGTGGTACCGCATTCGTCCTCAGTTTACCGTTGGTAAGCCCCACTCCCGCCGAGCCAATATGAACAACGACCTTAGTGTATTGATCGTCGAAGACGACCCCCATGTGCTGCTCGGCTGCCAACAGGCGCTGACCCTGGAAGACATTCCCTGCATTGGCGTGGGCAGCGCCGAAGAAGCCCTGGAGCGGGTCGGCGACAACTTCGCCGGCATCGTCGTCAGCGACATCCGCCTGCCGGGCATCGATGGCCTGGAATTGCTGACGCGACTCAAGGAGCGCGACCGCAGCCTGCCGGTGGTACTGATTACCGGGCACGGCGACATTTCCATGGCCGTCGGCGCGATGCAGAAAGGCGCCTACGACTTCATGGAAAAGCCGTTCTCCCCAGAGCGTCTGGTGGATGTCGCCCGCCGCGCCCTGGAGCAACGTAGCCTGGCGCGGGAAGTCTCGTCGTTGCGTCGGCAACTGGCCGAGCGTGATTCCCTCGAAGGACGGATCATCGGTCGCTCGCCGGCCATGCAGAACCTGCGGGAACTGATCGCCAACGTTGCCGATACCTCGGCCAATGTGCTGATCGAAGGCGAGACCGGCACCGGCAAGGAATTGGTTGCGCGTTGCCTGCACGATTTCAGTCGGCGGCACACCAAGCAGTTCGTCGCCTTGAACTGCGGTGGCCTGCCGGAGAACCTGTTCGAAAGTGAAATATTCGGCCACGAAGCCAACGCCTTTACCGGCGCAGGCAAGCGGCGGATCGGCAAGATCGAACACGCCGACGGCGGCACGCTGTTCCTCGACGAAGTGGAAAGCATGCCCCTGCCCTTGCAGATCAAATTGTTGCGGGTATTACAGGAACGCACCCTCGAGCGCCTCGGTTCGAACCAGAGCGTAGCGGTGGATTGCCGCGTCATCGCAGCGACCAAATCCGACCTCGTCGAGTCAAGCAAGGCCGGCGAGTTCCGCAGCGACCTGTATTACCGCCTCAACGTGGTGACCCTGGAACTGCCGCCACTGCGTGAGCGCCGCGAGGACATCCTGCAACTGTTCGAACACTTTTTGCAGCAATCGTCCCTACGCTTCGACCGCACGGTGCCGGAACTGGACAACCAGACCGTTTCGAACCTGATGAGCCACGACTGGCCGGGTAACGTGCGTGAACTGCGCAACGTTGCCGAGCGCTTTGCCCTGGGCCTGCCGGCGTTCAAGAAAACCGGTGCCGGCGCCAGCAATCAGGGCTTGGCCTTTGCCGAAGCGGTGGAAGCGTTCGAGCGCAACCTGCTCAGCGACGCCTTGCAACGCAGCGGCGGCAACCTGACACAGGCCAGCCAGGAACTGGGCATGGCCAAGACCACGCTGTTCGACAAGGTAAAGAAGTACGGGTTGAGCCACTGATGGACCATGCATTCTCCTGTGTGCGAGCTTGCTCGCGATAGCGCCGGATCAGTCGATATCATCGTTGGCTGAAACACCGCTTTCGCGAGCAGGCTCGCTCCTACAGGTGATCGGGGGTTAGAGGAGGTTGTGATCGGCCACAGGCTCGATCTGCGCCCAGTGTGAAGTGTCTTCACGGTGCTCGCGCAAATACGGCAACACCGCCGCCAGCAATGGCGCCTTGAACGCCTCCTGGAAACGATGGGCCAGGCCCGGAATCAGGATCAATTGACTGCCACGCAGATGCGCCGCCAGATGCACCCCGTGCATCACCGGCAGCAGCGGGTCGGCCGTGCCATGCACCACCAGCGCCGGCACCCGCAACTGGTTGAGCAGGGTCACCCGGCTCGGTTCGGCGAGAATGGCCATGATCTGGCGTTTCACGCCCTCGGGATTGAACGCCCGGTCATAGGACAGTGCCGCCTGATGCAACAGCGACTGGCGATCATCGGTCACCATCGGGCTGCCCAGCGCCGCCAGCAAATCAGCCTGTTGCTCCAGGGCCACTTCGCGGTTCGGTGCGCCGCGCCGGGCCAACAACTGCACCAGCGCCGCACTCGGCGCCGGCAAGCCTTCGGCGCCGGAGGTGGTCATGATCAGGGTCAGGCTCTCGACCCGTTGCGGTGCCATGGCCGCCATGCGCTGGGCGATCATTCCGCCCATGCTGGCGCCCAACACGTGGAATTGGTCGATGTGCAAGGCGTCCATCAAGCCCAGGCCATCCTCGGCCATGTCGGTCAGCGAATACGGTGACGACACTGGCAATCCGAGTTTGTAGCGCAGCACTTCGAAGGTCAGGTTGGCTTCAGCCGGTGCTTGCCGCCAGGTCGACAGGCCGACATCGCGGTTGTCATAGCGGATCACCCGGAACCCCTGCCGGCATAGGGCAACCACCACCTCGTCCGGCCAGTGAATCAACTGCCCGCCCAGGCCCATCACCAGCAGCAATGCCGGATCCGACGCACGGCCGATGCTCTGGTACGCCAGGCTTACCTGGGCCAGATCCACCCGTTCGGTAGGAACATTGACGTCACAACGCGAAGCCGCCAGGGACGGCAGGCCGAACAACAGCGCGGCCAACAATACGATTCGTGAAAGGAATGAAGCACCCATGAAAAAACACCAAAACGCAGAACCCCAGTAGAGCGCGAGTCTGATGAAGTTTGTTCAAGCGCGCTGCCACAGTTCCATGACAGTTTGATGAAGAGTGCCGAGCGGTCATCAGGCGTCAAATTCGGCCTCGCGATAACTATGTACCACCCGCCCTTTTGACGACTGCCTCCTAATGCCCGTACCGCCGGCACGGCCCGGCCTTCTGGAGATTCATCGTCATGGTTGACGAAACCACCCCCCTAACGGCCGATTTCGGCCTTGTCTTTCCTTTGCCCGCAAACCCGGATCAAAGCCTGACCCTGAGCGCCTCGGAACGCTGGAATGAATGCTGTGAACAGTGGCGGGCGCTTATGGCGCAAAACCCGCAGTCGCCGCTCGCCAGCACTTGGTGGAATGCCCGTGCGCGCGGTACGGATCAGTCGCGCAAGGCACAGGCCAACCGCTTGTACCGTCAGCATTTCGAGGCATCGAGCCAATGGGCTTTTGCCCAGGGCATTCTGCAAACCGAACAGATCGAGACATTACAGGCGATCCTCGACCCACCCGTGCAGACAGCAACGCCTGCCACTCCACGGGTTTACGTCGAGCAAATGCAGTTCATGGATGACATAGGCCTGTCAGTCAAGCTATCGGGCGCCTTGGTCATCACCCGGGACACGAAGCAACCGGTCGCTCAACTGCTGTACTTGCCTTCCCGGCCATCCGCCTGGATGACCTTTGAGAACCGTGTCGATATGGAAAGCTGGCTGATCGAACATCAGCCGCAGATGTTCGACCAACCCCGGCTACCGCCAGGCACCCTCAGGGTCGAGTACACAGCGCTTGAGCAGAAGGTGCTGCAGACCAGCGCCGAATCCCTGTGGTCGCGCTTGCACGTCGCACCTGAGGACCGGTCGCGTAACGAATCGATCCTGGCCCTGCCCGCCGACCTGCTGGAGGTGGATACCAACGACGACGGTGTCCTGTTCGGCCAGTTGAGCCCCGATATTCCACTGGGCATCCGTCACCAGGCACTGGCGCAACAGCGCACGGCACTGGATACCTTGTTGGGCGAGAACTTTCAGGGTGATCACACTGACCCGCGCCTGCAACGCCTGCAACAGCAAATGGACGCCCTCACGACGGCCGAGCAGGCCAGCACCCGCGCTGCAACCGCGCTGCTGCACAGCGACAGTGCGCAGAAAATGCTGGAATTGCGCCACAAAAACCGTCCGCACTACGCCACCCTTTACCAGGCACGCCTGGACGGCCTGCGCGCCGAAGCCGAGCTGCAATTGAGCCTGAGCCAGATCAGCCACGAGGAACATCAATGGCTGACCAGCGTGCTGGATGCACCGGATCAACCACCCCCGGACGGAGTGGTGGTAGCGCGCCTGGTGTTGTCGATGACGGACACTGAAGGTGACACCACCGGCACACAATCCCGGGAACTGGACGGTGTATTACTGTTCTCCCGGCCGTCGGCCTTGCTGCCGTCCTCGACCGAGAGCCTGCTGCTCTACTGGCCCGGACGCTTCGGTGGCCTGCAACGGTTCGCGTCTCGACAGGCTCTGGAACAGACGCTGTTCAAACTTTCGGCCAATGTCGGCAGTCAAGCGCTGCATATCCTGCCACTGACTGCGAACCCGTTCGAATACGCCTTGCAGAATCAGCTTCACAGCTGTGAACAACAAGTGGCCCGGCTGCTGACCGCCAACCCGGTTCCATCTCGCGCCAGTCAACGCGAGACGGAACTGGAAAAGCTGCGCGAACAGACCCTCGCCGGCCTGACAGTTTCTGTCCCCGCAGCCCGTGAACTGGCTCATCAGCACATTGTCGAGCAAGTTCACAGCAGTGCGCTGGCCGCACGTTTGCCGGCGTGGCACAGCGCCTTGCCCGCCGCACAACGTGAGCGGATCAAGACGCTGTTCAAGTCCTACATCAAGGCCATGAATCGCTCCCATGAGTGGCTGGAGCGCGAGTTGCCGCCCCGCGACACCTTCAGCAAAAAGGCCATTGATGCCCACCTGCGCCAGGCGTTCGGCCTGACCCGAAACGTTGACGTGCGACTGGACGTGCCTGACTCCACTGCCTGGCGCAAGGTCGTCACCGAGGGGGCGGCACCGGGGACACCCCAGGAAAACGTGCTGGTGGCCAGCCAGCAAAGCAGCAAGTTGTCCCTCGGCGACCTGGCGCAAAGCAACATTGATCAGGCGATGTCGTGGCGACTGTCGTTCATGCAAGTGGAGATCAGCGGCGGCGACGCGACGGATCAACAGAAGCTGAAAACCGGCATCACCCCGGCCTGGCTGCGCAAGATGGTCACCGAACTGGACCTGGCCGGACAGTATGAAACGTTGATTCGTGAAACCTTCCTCGGCACCTCGACCGCTCCGGCCTTCAGCAATGAATACCGCCACGAATGCCTGAGCGAACCATGGCGCCTGATGCTGCGCCTGCAAGGCGAGTTCGCCGTGCTCGCCAAAGATATCAATGCCGATGGCCAACAGGTCCTGGAGATCGCCATCGATGCCAGCAGCCGTGAAGCCTTCAGCGCCCATGGCCAACGCATCGAACTGCTGCCGACGCACCTGACAGTAGGCGGCATCGACACCCCTGGCCAGGGGTCGAGCACCCTGTCCGGTGTGACCTTCATTGTCGAGCGGATCAGTGGCCTGACCCTGCTCTACCTGCCGGACAGCCCGGACGGTGTGTTTGTGCGCCAGTTCGACAGCCTTGAGCAGGCGCGGATACGGCTATTCAACGATTGCCTGCGCAGCTCGATGGTCACCTATCTCGCCGGACGGGCCTTGACCGGAGAGTTCGCCCATCACGTCAGCCGAATCAACGAGGCGAGAGTGAGAAACTTCGACGGCCTGATCGGCGTCGGTACGCCTTGGCCATCCAGCACCTCCCTGGCGGCGCATCTGCTGAACGTGCACATGGGCCGCTTGCTCGAAGCCCATCGGATGACATCGCGCTCCAACGATGCCTTGTACCTGGAGCAAGTCGCCCTGAAGTCCGGCGCGATGTTCAACTACCTGAAAATGGCCGTGGGCATGCTGCCTTTCGTCGGTGCGACCATTGCCCTGTACGACGCTTGGAACAGCGCCAACCTGGCGGTGGCGGCCTTCCTGCGCGGTGATGTCGGTCATGGCCTGGCCGAGGTGGAAGCGGTGCTGTTGTCGCTGATCGATGCGGCCATGGACATTCTCCCGGGTGCCAGCGCTGCGCCCGTTGCGGCCCGCGCCGTCACGCGCAATCGTCAGTGGCGGGCGCTGGGCAAAAGCCCGCGCGCCTTGCAGGTATCGACGCGACATCAGGCACGACGTGCCCTGGAACGCTTCAAGGGTTACGAATATGAAAAGCCGATTTCCCTCGCGGGCCTGCAACCGGGCACCGAAGGTATTTATCGCAACGTGTATCGCCACACTGACGGCCATTTTATGGTCAGCCAGGGGCGAATCTATCGCATCGAGCTGGAAGGCAAACCACCCCGCTGGCGCTTGAGCGGCACCCGCAGCCGGACCTACAAACAGCCGGTTGCCCTGGATGAGTCCGGCCACTGGAACACCCACTACGCGGTGTACGGCGCCGTGATCGATGGCGGCGGCGTGGGGGGTGGCGCGGTGCTTGGGCACATGGCCGATGGATTGGACCCGCTCTGGCCGGTCGCCATTCGCCGCTGGCTGCCACGCTGGTGGACGGATCGGGCCTTGCGTCGGCAGTTGACCCTGACTAATAGCGCCGACGCCTACTCGCGACGGCTCGATACCCAGACCCGCAGCAGCAACGTCACGCTGGAGCACTACTTCGGCCTCGAACCCCGGCAGCGCCCGACCCTTCGCGCCCGTGCCGATATCACCTGCGCGAACGATATCGACCTTGCCCAGGCCCAATACCTGAATCTCGATGAGCTGATGCTGTACAGCCATGGCCGCAAACGCGTGCAGATCGAGGATATTCAAAGCCGCTGCGCCTGGATCATCGTCGACCGTTCGTTACGGCGGATCGCCCTGGTCAAGGAACGGCTGCTGGAGCACCTCGACCGTATCGATCAGTTGATCGCCCGTTCAGACACCACACCGGTCACCGATACCGCCGCGCACTTGCAGCTCATGGCGCAGCGCAAGGAAGTCCGCAAAGGCTTTCTCAAAGACTTCGATCAGCTCCATACGACGGTCGAGGAAGCCAATCGATGGAACCGCCGGATCACCAACCGGATGCAAAAATCGAAGATGGCGCAGGACATGACGACCGTGAATGAAAAATTCAGCGACGCCAATCACTTCTACCTGAAAACGGCACATACCCTGGAAATCATCACCCATTATGACGCGGTAACCGACCTGTCCTGGATGTACTTCCACACGCAATTGAAAACAGCCCGCAACAAGGTCGGCCGCGTGTTACTGACACAACATCACCTGCCCCAGGTGAGCGCCACCGTCAGTCAGCGCAACAAAGTCCTCGAAGACTGCCTGGCCGCCTATAGCGAGTTCCGCCGTCAGTTGGGCGCCTGGACCATCGGCTATTCGCAGCACCTGGATCTGGAGCAAGTCAGCGCATTTCTGGACAATCTGGACAGGGTCGAAGACTTCGCGCGCAATGCCATCAAGACCCGCCCGTCAGTGGTTCCCAAGGAAGGACGGCCCGGGCAGCAGTTGTTCGAGACCGAAGACAACCAGTTGTTGATCGGCATCGCCAGCACCGACGCAGTCACCCGGCAAAAGCGCTTCACCATTGAAGGTGTCGATGGCCGTACGGAAACCTGGCTGCCCCGCTCCACCGGTAAATATCACCTCAGTGAACCAGCTGTCTCCGCGCAACCGATGCTGCCGACCGATGTCAGGCCGCTGCTGACAGAGGCCGGAAAAAGGCTGGGGGCTGCGGACGCCTATACCAACAAAGTCAAAGGCTATGCGCAGCAAAACATGCTGCCCGTCGACCTGGAACACATGATGAGCAGCGAAGCGGCGGAGTTGACCCTGCGCGCCCAGGCCATCGAACGGTTGTCCCCCGCCGAGACCATAGCGCTGCAATTGCGCAATCGCGCGGATGAGATGTTGCGCACGGGGCGCACCCTGCGCATCGATCAAAGCATGAACAGCAAAACCCCGACCGAAGGTTATCTGGACTATCTGCTAGAACAGCAAGTGGTGGATATCCGCAAGGAAGGCGGTTTGCGCGACCTGGGCAAACGCGCAGACGGACGACGGGATTTCCTCCAGGAGTACGAGGTGCGCGACCTGCGCAGCGAACCGGCGCAAACCCTATGGTACGCACACTTCCATTACACCTCGGCCAAGCCTCAGTTCAGCGACTTCGTCAAAGGCCATCTGAAACGGCCGGAACAACGCAACCTGGGCCTGCAATGGCAGAAGGACGTGGCCGCCAGTGGCGGTACGATCGAGGCGATCTGGCGCGGCGACATCGGCAAACCGCTGGGCAACAAACACTTTTCCACGCTGTGAAGCAGCAACGGCGGGGCACGCAATGTGCTCCGCCGTACTTGTGGTCGACAGCGGCACCAACATGAGACAAACTCAACCTTTTCGATTTATCGACAAGTTTTCCTCATGGAGCCCCCGGTGCTTGAAATCCGTCACCTCAAGACCCTGCACGCCCTGCGCGAAGCCGACAGCCTGGTGGATGCAGCCGATCGCCTGCACCTGACCCAGTCAGCCCTGTCCCACCAGTTCAAAGAGCTGGAGGAGCGCATGGGCATGCAGCTGTTCGTGCGCAAGACCAAACCGGTGCGCTTCACCAGCGCCGGTTTGCGCCTGCTGCAACTGGCCGACGCCACCCTGCCGCTGCTGCGCGCCGCCGAACGCGACATCAGTCGCCTGGCCGGTGGCACCGCCGGTCGTCTGCACATGGCCATCGAGTGCCACAGTTGCTTCCAGTGGCTGATGCCGACCATCGACCAGTTCCGCGACGCCTGGCCAGAGGTCGAGCTGGACCTGGCCTCGGGGTTCTCCTTCGCACCGCTGCCGGCCCTGGCCCGTGGCGATCTGGACCTGGTGGTGACCTCCGATCCGGTGGATCTGGCCGGGATCACCTATGTCCCGCTGTTCACTTATGAAGCGATGCTCGCGGTGGCCAACCAGCACCGCCTGGCCAGCAAGGCCTATATCGTCCCCGAAGACTTGCTCCCGGAAACCCTGATCACCTACCCGGTGGAACGGGACCGACTGGACATCTTCACCCGCTTCCTCGAACCCGCCGACATCGAGCCGGCCCAGGTCCGCACCTCGGAACTGACGGTGATGATGATGCAACTGGTGGCCAGCGGTCGCGGCGTGTGCGGCATGCCCCATTGGGCACTGCATGAATACAGCTCGCGGGGCTATGTGAAAGCCAAGCGGCTGGGGGAGAAAGGTTTGTTCGCCACACTGTATGCGGCAATCCGCGCCGACATGCTTGATGCGCCGTACATGCGCGACTTCTTGCTGACGGCCAAGGACACGTCGTTTTCGACGCTGGATGGGGTTAGTGCAGTTCGCTGAGAAGCCAGATGCTGTCCACTGTGGCGAGGGAGCTTGCTCCCGCTCGGCTGCGCAGCAGTCGTAAATGTTCTTGAGTGTTGACTGAAAGTCCGTGGCGGATGGTATCGGGACTGCTTCGCAGTCCAACGGGAGCAAGCTCCCTCACCACAAATACCGGCTCCTACAGGGGGATCTGCGGTGATTTCAGAGTTCGCGCCACATGTGGATCTTGTCGAAGTAATCCTCTTCCACCCGCACGGCCATCGGTTCCAGGCCGAACTGGACGAAACCGCAGCGCTGGTAGAGGTTGAACGCGGCATCGTTGCCGGCGGTGACGGTCAACTGGATCAGGCGCAAACTCCCATGGTTCCGCGCCTCGGCCAATGCCGCCTGAATCAGTTGATGGCCGAGCCCGCGCTGGCGGACCGTCGGTGAAACATACATGCCAAACAGCGTCACCTTGTGCCGGGCCTTTTCCCGAGGCTCGAACGCAAGGCCGACGATGCCGGCCAACCGGCCTTCTTCGAACGCCCCGAGTACCACGTCCAGCTTGTCGCTCAGGCGCGACTCCCACCAGCTCAGCGGCATCGCCGCCCGCTCACGCACGCTCGAGGTAAAGGCCTGCGGGTGCAGGTCGTAGGCTTCGAGCATCAGCGCCCGATAGTCCAGGGCATGGCTGGCATCCAGTCGTTCGATCCACATCCTCAGGCCATCCGTTTTTGCTCAAGCATCAGCCGCAGCGCCAGCGCCGACAACACGAAGCCCATGAAATAGCGC
This sequence comes from Pseudomonas sp. GL-R-26, assembly GCF_019947365.1. Taxonomy (NCBI): domain Bacteria; kingdom Pseudomonadati; phylum Pseudomonadota; class Gammaproteobacteria; order Pseudomonadales; family Pseudomonadaceae; genus Pseudomonas; species Pseudomonas sp. GL-R-26. Next base: position 183,128 of record NZ_JAGYGI010000003.1, read on the forward strand.
TGCATCGCCAGCCAGGTCGGATTGTTGACGAACCACGAGGCGATGCCCGCGGCAAACATGGCGATCAGCAGGTTGACGCTGAAACTGACGCTGATCTGGGTCAGGCCGAGGATGATGCTCTGGCTGAACACCGAACCGTGCTCCGGCGTGATGAACTGCGGAAACACCGACAGATAGAACACCGCGATTTTCGGGTTCAGGGCGCTGGTCAGAAAGCCCATGGTGATCAGCTTGCGCGACGAATCCGGAGGCAACTGCTGCGCCTCGAACGGCGAACGCGCACCGGGTTTGACCGCCTGCCAGGCCAGCCACAACAGGTACAGCGCACCGGCCCACTTCAACAGCTCATAGGCCATCGGCACCGCCAGGAACACCGCGGTCAAACCGGCGGCGGCAGCAAACAGGTGCACGAAAAAACCCGCAACCACCCCGAGCAGCGAGATCACCCCGGCCTTGCGGCCCTGGCAGATCGAACGGGAGATCAGGTAGATCATGTTCGGCCCCGGCGTCAGTACCATCAGCAACGCGGCAGCAGCAAAAATCAGCAGGTCTTGAAGCGGGATCATGGGCGAAGTCCTTTGCGTGATGATCAGGCGATCGCGGTCAGCGATGCTCGATAAAACGGCAGGATCAGGTCCCGTGTCAATGGCGCCAAGGTGACATCGCCGTCGGTGGCCGGGTCGATCCAGATCACTTCTTCGATCTCTGCCTCCGGGGTGACATCTGAATCTATGTTCAGCTGAAAAAGCTCGGCATGTACGACAAAACCCGGCTCGTTGGCGGCCGGTGCCGAGAAGTGACCGAGGTAAACGGCCTGCGCCGGGTCGATGTCCAGACCCAGCTCTTCTTCCAGCTCCCGGGCCAGGGCGTGGACCGGCAATTCATGGGGCTCGATCTTGCCACCCGGCTGCATGAACGCCGTGGTGCCGCGCTTGCGCACCAGCAGCGTGCGGCCGTCGGGGCCGATCAACAGGGCGGCGGCGATGCGGATTGTCCCGGAGGTTGGCGAGGAGTACGTCGACATAAACAAAAGGCCTTTGACTCAAAAACGCTAAGGATCACATGTCCGCCGCTCGTGAGCAAAGGCCTCAGGTTCAGGCAGAAAGGCTTATGCAGCTTCCTGGAAATCCATCTCCGGCGGCTGCCGACGGAAACCGCCGGTCAACACCGCCAGGTACACCACGCCAATCGCCAGCCAGCTCAACCCCAGGTACACCGCCAGATGATCGAGGCTGACCATCAGCCACAAATCCGCTGCCAGGCCGATGAACGGAAACAGCAGGAACAGCACGAATTCGCGCGGGCCTTTTTTCTCGCCACCGATCCAGTAATGGAAGATCACCGACAGGTTGACCAGGCTGAACGCCAGGAACGCGCCGAAGTTGATGAACGAGGTCGAGGTGGTGACGTCCAGTTTCAGCGCCAGCAACGCCACCACCGCGCACAGCAGGATGCTGTTGATCGGCGTGCCGAAGCGTTCGTGCAAGGTGCCGAAAAACGCTTTCGGCAACACGCCGTCGCGACCCATGGCGTACAGCAGCCGCGAACCGCTGGCCTGGGCCGACAACCCCGAGGCGAATTGGCCGACGATCAGGCCGATCAGGAAGATCGACACGAACAGGTCGCCACCGATGTTGCGGGCAATTTCATAGGCCGCCGAGTCGACGTTGTCGAACTGGAACGACGGATGAGCAATCTGCACGAAGTACGACACGCCGACGAAAATCAGCCCGCCGATCAAGGTGATCAGCATGATCGCCCGGGGAATGGTGCGGCGTGGATCGCGGGTTTCTTCGGTCAGGGTGCTGACCGCGTCGAAGCCCAGGAACGAGTAGCAGGCGATGGCCGCGCCACTCATGATCAGCGGCATCTGCATGTCGCCGTTGAAGAACGGTTTGATCGACCACAACGGCGTGCTCGCATCGCCGCCGACGTAATGCACGCACAACGCGACGAAGGCGATCAGCACCAGGAATTGCACCAGCATCAGCAAGGCGTTGATGCCGTTGGCCAGTTTCAGGCCGACGATGTTGATCGCGCTGGTGATACCGATGAACGCCAGCACCCAGATCCACTGTGGCACTGCCGGGAATGCGGAGTTGAGGTAAGCCGCGCCGATCAGCCAGATCGCCATGGGCAGGAACAGGTAATCGAGCAGCACCGCCCAACCGGCGATGAACCCGAGTTTCGGGCTGATGGCCTTGCGCACATAGCTGTAGGCCGAGCCGGCCACCGGGAACGCCGAGGCCATGCGCCCGTAGCTCATGGCGGTGAAAAACATTGCCACCAGCGCCGCGAGGTACGCGGCCGGCACCATGCCGGCGGTGGATTGGGCGAGGATGCCAAAGGTGCCGAGCACAATGATCGGCGTCATGTAGGCGATGCCAAACAGCACCACCGACCCCAGTGACAGGGTGCGTTGCAAACGAGCCATGAGCGACTACTCCGGATTTTATTGGATTTATGGCAGAGCCGAGTTCGGCGCAAGTTACGGGTGTTGCGTTGTTGTTCTTGGGTCAGGCAGGTGTGTCGTCTGGGAGGGCCTCATCGCGAGCAGGCTCGCTCCTACAGGGTTTTGTGTCGGTTACAAAATCTGAATCCACTGCAGATCCCTGTGGGAGCGAGCCTGCTCGCGATGGCGTCATCCTGGTCGACAAGAAATCAGGATCAGCGCACAGGAATCAGCAGCTCCCGCACCCCGGAAACATGCTCAACCACCTCCCCCGGCAACCTCAGCCGCTGATCATCCAGATAGCGATAATCCTGGCGCGCCGTCGTCAGTTGGTTCAGGTCCAGTTCAACGGCAAACTGCCCTTCCTCGCGTCCGGCTTCGAATAACAGGGTGCCCAGCGGATCAACCAGTGCACTGCCGCCGGCGAACAGCAGATTGTCATCGCCGGTTTCCACCCGGTTGACCATCAGCGCAAACGCCTGGTTTTCCTGGGCGCGGGCCATGATCGCGGTGCGGTGGGTCGGACCGTACGGGTCCATGTTGCCGTTGGTGACGATCAACAGTTCGGCCCCCAGTTGCGCCAGGGCGCGGGCGCCTTCGGGGAATTCGATGTCGTAGCAAATCAGCAGGCCCACGCGCACGCCGTTCCACAGGCAGGTGGCGTAGCGATCGCCCGCTTCGTAGACACCGCGATCCGAGGCCCACAAGTGAGTCTTGCGGTACTTCAGCGCGATGCCTTCGGGGGTGATCAGCAACGTGGTGTTGTAGAAACGGCCGTTGTCGTTCTCGGCCATGCCGATGGCCACGGCAATATTGCGCTGGCGGGCGGCGGCGATCACCGCACTGACGGACGGGCCGTCCAGCGCCTCGGCCACCTCGGCCACGGACTCGGCCGAAGGGAAGCCCATCAAGTGGCCTTCGGGGAACAGGATCAGCTGCGTGTCGGCTGCGCACGCAGCCATCGCCGCCAGGGTGCGTTCGAGGTTGTAAGCCGTATCGTTGTCACGGCCTGCCAGTTGGGCGAGTTCGACCTTCATGGGTATTCCTTGTTATGGGCCGGACGGCAGAAAGATTGCCCGGTCGGTGTCTGTGCGCCAGTATGCGCAGCAAGCAACCGGGCGGGGAATTACGCCGCTGGGGTAACACGATAGGGGTAGATGCATGACACTCTCGTTGGACGACATCGCCTGGCACCGCTCGGTGGGGCAACTGATCGACGCCCTGGACAAGCCCAACTTCTGGACCCAGCTTGTGCGCTTGCTGGACCAGTACGTGCCCTTCGACAGCTGGGTGGCGCTGCTTTTCAGCGCCGATCAGCGCCCCCAGGTGTTCGCCGAATGCCCCGGCGAGGACGGCAGCCCCGACCAGTTGTTCCAGGATTACCTGCGCGGCCTGTACCTGCTCGACCCCTTCTACATCGCCTGCCGCGAGCAGTCGCGCACCGGGCTGTATCGCCTGTCGGAGGTGGCCCCGGAGCACTTCGAGCTGACCGAGTATTACCAGCGCTACTTTCGTCTGAATGTGGTGGCCGACGAAATCCAGTTCAATTGTCAGCTCGAAGGCGACCGCACGCTGTGCCTGTCCCTGGGCAGCACCCAGCGCTTCAGCGGCCAGCAGATCGCCTTGTTGTCGTTGATCCAGCCGTGGGTGCTCGGTTTGTTGCGCCAGCGTCTACCCTATGAAATCAACGAAGTCGTGGCCCTGGCCCCCGCACCGCCGCAAGCCGACTGGCGGGTACAGCTGGAGGCCTCTGTGCAGCAACTCAAAGGCGCGCAGTTGACCGCCCGGGAGCTGGATGTCGGGCGCTTGATGCTTAGCGGTTGCTCCAGTAAAGAAATCGCCCGTAAGCTGGAAATCTCTGCCGAAACCGTGAAAGTCCACAAGAAACACATGTACAGCAAGCTGGGGATCAAATCCCAGTCCGAGCTGTTTTCGATTTTTCTCCAGGCACAAAATGCCTGACAGCTTTTCTGTAGGAGCGAGCCTGCTCGCGATAGCGGTATGTCAGCCAACATCGATGTCGACAGCACCGCCGCCTTCGCGAGCAGGCTCGCTCCTACAGTGTTTTGTGTTTTAGCCACAATATTGAGTCCGAACCCAAGGAAACCGTATGAGCCTGTCACTCCTGAGCCGCTACGCCTTCTTTGCCGTCTGCGTGATCTTCACCCTCGCCAGCCTGCCTTTTCTTGACTATGACTGGCTCTGGCCGATCACCGCCGTCACGGCTGTCCTCAGCCTGATCGGTGTGTTCGATCTGCTGCAAAGCCCCCACGCGGTGCGCCGCAATTACCCGATCCTCGGCAATATCCGCTACCTGGTCGAAGGTATCCGCCCGGAAATCCGCCAGTACCTGCTCGAATCCGACAGCGACGCCCTGCCCTTCTCACGGGCCCAGCGCTCGTTGGTCTATTCCCGGGCCAAGAATGAAACCGCCGACAAACCCTTCGGCACACTGATTGACGTGTATCAGTCGGGTTTCGAATTCATCGGCCACTCCATGCGCCCCGCGCCGTTGAGCGACCCGAGCAGTTTCCGGGTCACCGTCGGCGGCCCGCAGTGCACCCAGCCGTATTCGGCGTCGGTGTTCAACATTTCGGCCATGAGTTTCGGTTCCCTCAGCGCCAACGCCATCCGCGCGTTGAACCAGGGTGCCAAGCTCGGCAACTTCGCCCATGACACCGGCGAAGGCAGCATCAGCCCCTATCACCGGGAGAACGGCGGCGACCTGACCTGGGAACTGGGCAGCGGCTACTTTGGCTGCCGCACCAGCGACGGTCTCTTCGACCCGGAACGCTTCGCGGCGCAAGCCCGGACGCCGCAGGTGCGGATGATCGAAATCAAGATGAGCCAGGGCGCCAAGCCCGGCCACGGCGGCATCCTGCCCAAACACAAGGTCACCCGGGAAATCGCCGAAACCCGCGGCATCCTGATGGGCGAGGACTGCGTGTCACCGTCGCGCCACACTGCGTTTTCCACGCCGATCGAAATGATGCATTTCATCGCACAGTTGCGTGAGTTGTCCGGCGGTAAACCGGTGGGCTTCAAGTTCTGCCTCGGCCATCCGTGGGAGTTCATGGGCATCGCCAAAGCCATGCTGGAAACGGGCATCCTCCCGGACTTCATCGTCGTCGACGGCAAGGAAGGCGGCACTGGCGCCGCGCCCGTGGAGTTCACCGACCACATCGGTGTGCCGATGCGCGAAGGCCTGCTGTTCGTGCACAACACCCTGGTGGGCCTGAACCTGCGGGACAAGATCAAACTCGGCGCCAGCGGCAAGATCGTCAGCGCCTTCGACATCGCCAGCGTGCTGGCCATCGGCGCCGACTGGGCCAACTCGGCACGCGGCTTCATGTTCGCCATCGGCTGCATCCAGTCGCAGAGTTGCCACACCAACAAATGCCCGACCGGCGTCGCCACCCAGGACACCCTGCGCCAGCGCGCGCTGGTGGTGCCGGACAAGGCCCAGCGTGTATTCAACTTCCACCGCAACACCCTCAAGGCCCTGGCGGAAATGCTCGCCGCCGCCGGCCTCGAACACCCGTCGCAGTTGTCGGCCAAGCATCTGGTGCGACGCATGTCGGCGACCGAGATCAAGCTGTTCTCGCAGTTGCACGTATTCCTCAAACCGGGGGAGTTGCTGACCGGCGAGGTGAACGGCGAGTTCTACTCGCGGATGTGGCAGATGGCCCGGGCCGACAGTTTCGAGCCCCATGACATAGCGGCGGCATGACCTCGCCACCCCGATCAAAATCGCGCCTCACCAACGCAGTGTTTTGCTCGGGGTCGGTTCCTTCATCACGATGAAACCGTAATCACCGATCAGGTAAATCCGGTAGTACTGGCTGTCCACCAGTGCCGGATAACCCTGATAACCCACCCGTGTCGCGTTGCGCCGCTCCCGCTCCGCCACCACGTTGGTGATCCCCGCTTTCGGCAGATTCTCGGCCAGCATGTAAAAGTCGGTATTGAGCAGGTAGTGCAGCACCGGCAGCTGCTTGAATGAGCCTGACGCCGCCACTAACCAATAGTCGGAATAACTCACCGAGATGTAGATCCGCCTGGCCTCGCGCAGCGACTGGTGGCTGGCGATGTCGTACGCAAGACCGGCCAGCGCCGTGGACGCAAAGGTTTTCTGCACCGTCAGCACCCGGCCGTAGGCGAACGACAGCGACAACATGGCCAGCAGGGGAATCATCAACAACAGTGGCAGGCGCTCATGGATCGACGCCAGCGCCAGATGACCCAGGTAGAACAGCAATACCAGCAGCACGGCGAAGCCCATCAAGGTGCGAGCGCCTTCGTTGAAGTCGCGGAAAAACAGAGCCACACCGGACACCAGCAGCGTCACCACCGGAAAAGTCAGCAAACACATCAGGCCGATCAACAGCTTCTTCGGCCCGCTGTCCTGGCGCGCCGCTACGTTCAATCCCAACCGCACCGCCCCGGCTATCGCGAGCAACAGCAACCCGCCGAACACCCAGAGCCATCCGCCATGGAACAGCAGCACGACCTTTTCCAGGACCCGGCCAATGTTGATCTGGATCTGCAATGAAGCATGCGCCGTCCAATCGAGCATCGATGTGCGATTGGAGTCCATGAACGGACCCGCACTGACGCTGTAGATCAACCCGCCGAGGATGACCTGGGCGGCTTTCCAGCCCAGCAGGTCGCGCCATGGCACCGGGGCCGTTTTATCGTTGGCGGCCCTGAGCAACTCCAGGCAACACAGGCCCAGGAACACATTCAGGCTGATCTGATACAACCCCAGCGCCAGTGCTATCAGGAACGCCGGCACCAGCCATTGCACGCCGCGCCACGGGTGACGAAAGGTTATGGCGTAGATCACCGTCACCAGGCTCAGGGCCGTGGCGGGACCGTCGTATTGATAGGACAGGTTTTGCAGGAAGAACGGGTTGTACCAGAGCGGCAACAGCACCAGGCAACAAGCGACGGTGGGCTGGCGGAAGTAATGGAACGTCAGGCTGGTCAGCGCCGACGCCATGGCCAGCGTGGCGATCAACAAGGGCAAGGGAAAGATGTTCGGCGCGGCATGGCTGAAGGACAGCGCGTTGTAGAACAGCTGGGCGAAGAGTCGGCCCTGTTCGGCCCAGGCCATACCCGCCGACAGCGAGCGCCAGTTGTCATCGATGTAGGGAAAATCCGCGAGGATCAACGGCAGGACATACACCAAGGTGGCGAACAGAAAAAACTTCCAGACCTGATGCCGGCTGAGCTCGCGAACGAAGAAGTCGCTGAACCGGCCCATGCTAGCGCCCGCCCCGGTTTTTACCGCCGACGATGTCCTTGATCACATAGCGCGGCCGGTGCTTGGCCTCGATGTAGATGCGCCCGATGTACTCGCCGAGGATGCCGATGCCGATCAGTTGCACGCCGCCGAGAAACAGGATCGCGGTCATCAGCGACGGATAACCGGGGACGCTGTTGCCGAAGAAAATCTTGTCCAGCACCATGTACACCGCATAGAGCACCGCGAAAATCGATATGCCGCCACCGACGTAAGTCCACAAGCGCAGCGGCACGGTGCTGAACGAGGTCACGCCTTCCAGTGCCAGGTTCCACAGCTTCCAGCCGTTGAACTTGCTGCTCCCCGCCACTCGCCCCGCCCGCTCGAACTCCACCACCACGGTATTGAACCCGGCCCACGACAACACGCCTTTCATGAACAACTGGTGCTCGGGCAGGGAACGGATCACATCGACCACCTTGCGATCCATCAGCCGGAAGTCCCCGACGTTTTCCTCGATGCGGGTGTAGGCGATGCGATTGAGCACATGGTAGAAAATCGACGCGCTGTGGCGCCTGAGGTAGCCGTCGGCGGCCCGGCTGCGGCGCTTGGCGAGCACCACGTCGGCACCCTTTTGCCATTGCTCGACCAATAACGGAATGACGTTGATCGGGTCCTGCAGGTCGACATCCATCGGGATCACGGCATCGCCGCTGGCGTGTTCCAGGCCGGCAAACAATGCCGGCTCCTTGCCGAAGTTTCGCGAAAAATTGATCAGCATGACCTGATCATCCGCCTGGGCCAGTGCCGTAGCCTGTTCGGCCGTGCGGTCGGAGCTGCCGTCGTTGATGAAGACGATCTCGACGTCGGTGCCGCTGAGCTTCAATTCCCGTCGTACCGCCTGATAAAACAGGTCGATCGCCTGTTCTTCGTTGAACACAGGGACAATGAGCGACACTTTCATTGATCACGCTCGCGAAACACCACGTATTTGGAATACAGGAAGCCGAATACCAGGCTCAACGCCGAGAACAAGGCCACGGTGAGCAAACCATGCAATCGCCAGACATCGCCGAGATGACCGACCCCCAGGCTCAATGCCCCCATGCCCAAAAGAAACAGCAGGTAACCTGCGACCGTCGCATTGGCGGCAAAGGTAAATTGCGCGTTCATGTAGAAAGAAAACGACGCAGCCACGCAGAAGGCCGCCAGGTTGCTGATTGCCTGGCTGAGGCCGGCCGCCACGCTCAGCAGGAAAAAGATCTGCCAGTGGATCAGGGTGTTGGCGACCCCGATCACCGTGTAACTGGACAGCCCTTTCCACAACAGTCTCATGGGACGCTTCCGTTTCAAGAACGTTGCACTCATTAGTATTTGATGACTGTCTGCTGTCAGAAATCGCAGGTTGACGGACCTTTCAGACCAGCGGTTGAGCCTTGGGGCAACCCCCGAGACATCCGGCAATATCCCGACTTTGCAATTGCCCGCGAATCAGTCCACCCTGCGCGCCGCCGATCGGGCGCGTGGCCTTTGCGCCCGCGGCCAATCCCATTTTTACCCGCTGTTACGAGCCTGCTGTCATGACGTTAGCACGCGATCACCGGATCGACTTTTTTCGTGGTCTGGCACTGATCTTCATCTTTTGGGATCACGTGCCCCACAACCCCTTGGGGCAAATCACCCTGCGTAACTTCGGTTTCAGCGATGCGGCCGAGGTTTTCGTGTTTCTGGCAGGTTACGCGGCCGTACTGGCGTACGGCAAAGTCCTGGCGCGCGAAGGCTTTCTGATCGCCTGCGTGAAAATCCTGCGCCGGGCCTGGGTGCTCTACGTGGTGCATATCTTCCTGCTGGCGATGCTGATGGGCATTGTGTTTTTCGCCAACAGCCACGTGGAAACACGGGACCTGGTGGAGGAAATGGGCATGCATCACTTCATCAGCAACCCGCAGCAGGCCCTGATCGATGAACTGCTGTTGCGCTTCAAGCCGAACCTGATGGACCCGTTGCCGCTGTACATCGTGCTGTTGGCGGGCTTGCCCCTGGTGCTGCCGCTGCTGGTGCGCAAGGCCTGGGTGGTGGTCGCGATGTCCTTGGCGCTGTACCTGATGGTGCCGCTGGCTGGCTGGAACCTGACGGCCATCAAGGACGGCGTGTGGTATTTCAACCCGGTCGCCTGGCAGTTGCTGTTCGTACTCGGCGGTGCCGCTGCGATTCACAGCCAGCGCCCGCGCTTGCCCGAGTCCCGCCCATTGCTACGCCAGCCGCTGTTTGTCAGTGCGGCGCTGTATGTAGTAGCCGCCGGTGTGTTGACCGTTCTGTGGCGTTGGCCGGACATTCACGATGCCGTGGTGCCGGCGAGCCTGCGAAACTTCCTGTACCCCATCAGCAAGACCGATCTGTCCCCCGTGCGCCTGCTGCACTTCCTGGCACTGGCCTATGTCACGGCGAAACTGATTCCCGACAGTGGATGGACGCAAAACTGGCTCGCGCAGCAAAGTTGCCGCATGGGCCGTTTCTCGCTGGAGATTTTCTGTCTGGGCGTGCTGCTGGCGCCATTGGCGGACATGGTCAATGCGTTGACCAACGATGCTTTTGCCATGCAGATCTTCACGGCGCTGGTGGGTGCCGGGTTGATGGCGTTGCTGGCGGCGTGGCTGGAGTTCAACAAGTGGTTGACCCGGTCACCGCAAACCGTCGCCGTCCGTTGACTGCTTCTGTGGCGAGGGAGCTTGCTCCCGCTCGGCTGCGAAGCAGACGTAAACCGGATAGCGTGGTGCACCTGAAGGATCACGATTGCAGCGTTCAGGGCCGCTACGCGCCCCAGCGCGAGCAAGCTCGCTCGCCACAAAAGCCCCTGCTCACAGATAAATGTCCTTCAACAAAAAGCCCCGATCATTTCGACCGGGGCTTTTGTCTTTCAGGCATTACGACTTACGAAGCCGAACGCGCCGCACCTTGCGAAACATTGGTCGGTTGCAACTTGAACACGTAGAACAACACCGTCAGCAGCACCAGGAACGCAGGGCCCACATACAGCGCCACGCGGGTGTCCGGGAAGTACGCCATCAGGCCGACCACCAGCACCAGGAACGCCAGCGCCAGATAAGAGCTGATCGGGTACAGCCACATGCGGTATTTCAGGCCGGCCGCTTCGCTGGCGCTCAGGCCCTTGCGGAATTTCAGTTGGGCCAGCAGGATCATCGCCCAGGTCCAGATCGCGCCGAAGGTGGCAATCGCCGTCACCCAGACAAACACCTTTTCCGGTACCAGATAGTTGAGCAGTACGCCCAGCAGCAACGCACCAATCGACAGCAGCAATGCACGCCGCGGCACGCCGTTGGTCGAGGTCTTGGCAAAGCCGGCCGGGGCCTGGCCGTTCTGCGCCAGGCTGTAGAGCATGCGCCCGGTACTGAAGATGCCGCCGTTGCAGGACGACAGCGCAGCGGTAATCACCACGAAGTTGATGATGCCCGCCGCTGTCTTGATGCCCAGCCGCTCGAAAGTCATCACGAACGGACTGCCCTGAGTACCGATTTCGTTCCACGGGTAGATCGACAGGATCACGAACAACGCGCCGACGTAGAACAGCAGAATCCGCCAGAACACCGAGCCGATGGCGTTGGGGATGGTCTTTTGTGGGTTCTTCGCTTCACCGGCGGTCAGGCCGATCATCTCCACGCCCAGGTAGGCGAACATCACCATTTGCAGGGACATCAACACGCCTTGCACGCCGTTGGGCATGAAGCCGCCGTGGGTCCACAGGTTGGAAATCCCCAGGGCCACGCCGTCGTTGCCGAAACCGAAGGCGATGATGCCGATGCCGCCGAACACCATTGCAATGATGGTGACGATCTTGATCAGGGCAAACCAGAACTCGAACTCACCGAATGCCTTGACCGCGATCAGGTTGATCGAGCCCATGCTGATCAACGCGGCGAGCGCCCAGATCCAGCGCGGCACATCGGGGAACCAGATCCCCATGTACACCGCCACGGCCGTGATTTCCGCGACGCAGGTCACCAGCCACAGGAACCAGTAGTTCCAGCCGGTCAGGAAGCCCGCCAGCGGGCCGAGGTAGTCTTGGGCGTAACGGCTGAACGAGCCAGCGACCGGATTGTGCACGGCCATCTCGCCGAGGGCGCGCATGATCACCAGGATCGCCAGACCGCCGATGATGTAAGACAGCATGATGGCCGGGCCGGCCATTTCGATGGCCTTGGCCGAGCCCAGGAACAGGCCGACACCGATACAGGCACCGAGTGCCATCAGGCGAATATGCCGCTCGCCGAGTTCACGTTTAAGCGGACCGCCCTGAGCGGTCTCGCCTTGGGGCAGGTGATTGCCTACGGGCATGGGGACATCCTCGTCTTGTTATTGGATATGACCACCGAGTGGCGAAGCGCTGACCGATAAGCCATCGCCTCCCGAACCGGTTCTGCTTCGTGGGCAGAGTCGTCTTGTAGGAAATACCCGCAAGATCAGTGGGAAAACGGCGCCGAGTATTGCACAACAATGGTGCATCGTCATGCCCCGAAAAAGCCTATAAAGCTCTAACTCAGGTGTTTCAGCCCGCTGACCTACTGTGGCGAGGGAGCTTGCTCCCGTTGGACTGCAAAGCAGTCCTCAATTCAGCAACCATGATTTGTCGGGTTGATCCAGACCTCTGGTTTTGCGACTGCTGCGCAGCCGAGCGGGAGCAAGCTCCCTCGCCACACGTTGCTTTGAATCCTTCAATAACCGGGGAAATTTCATTCAGCCAATGCAGATACAAGTAAGAAAACAAGGAGCTAGCGTATTTAGACAAACGCCAAAGGAAGCAACGGAATGCATCCCCATCCAAACTCACATCTATTGCGCCGTGGACGTTACTCGGAACAAGGTAGGGGTTATCTCATTACCGCAGTCGTACATCAGCGCCGCCGATTATTCGCGGATTGGCGGCTTGGACGCCTGTTGGTTGAGGAGCTCAGGCGAGCCCATGATCAAAAATGGGTCAACTCAATGGCCTGGGTCATCATGCCGGACCACTTCCACTGGTTAATACAGCTTGAGCGGCACACGCTGCCGCAACTCATGCAGGCCATAAAATCTCGCAGCACTCTCACGATCAACCGGGAATTGAACGAAAGAGGAGCCTTCTGGCAAACCGGCTACCACGACCGGGCCATCCGCGACGGAGAAGATCTTCTACCGTTCGCTCGCTACATCGTTGCCAATCCACTCAGGGCGGGGCTTGTGGATAAAATTGGCGACTACCCGCTCTGGGATGCGTGCTGGCCCTGAGTACAAATGGCTGGCTGATCCTCTTGTGGCGAGGGAGCTTGCTCCCGCTAGACTGCGCAGCAGTCGTAAAGCCGGTGAAACATATCATCCAGACAAATCGCATTTGCCTGCCTGGGGGCCGCTGCGCAGCCCAGCGGGAGCAAGCTCCCTCGCCACAAAAAGAGGCCATTACCCGACATTTTGCCCTTCACATTTTTTTCACCTTCGCCAACCACCGTCTAAGCTTCAGTGAAGTCCGATCAATCTGCGTGAATGGATCAGTCGACTATGGGCGCTTTGTGGCAAACCGATTCGAGTAAAACCGTGGTTCCGAATGAACGTGAGGATGAAGCGCCTATTCCTGAAAAACCCCGTCGCTCCAGGCACGGATGGGGAGCGTTCTGGCTATTGCTGTTGATAATCGCGATTGTTGTGGGGCTGGCGGCTGCGAGGGAAATGCGTACCTCGAAGTTCCAGGCTCGGGAAGTCAGCAAATACGCCGCGTCCCTGAACTATGAACTCAAGCCCGGCCCCAGCGATGCTATTCGCTATCCGGGGGACGGCCCGTTCGATCGGCGCCTGGGCTACAGCTCGCTGGATGAGTTCCTGCCGCGCCTGATCAAGCGCGATTTCGTCGTCGAAGCACAAACCCGCTTTTCCCCGGCGCTGTTGAAGTACAGCGACAAGGGCCTGTTCGTGCCTTATGCCGAGAAAATCCAGGCCGGGCTGTCGATCACCGATTGCCGTGCAGCGCCGCTGTACCAGTACAACTATCCACAGCAGCTTTACTCGACCTTTGCCTCGATCCCGCCGGTGGTGGTCAACAGCCTTCTGTTCATCGAAAACCGCTTCCTGCTGGATCCAAAAGAACCGCTGGCCAACCCGGCGGTGGACTGGCCGCGGTTCGGCATGGCGGCATGGTCCCAGGTGGCCAAGCTGTTGCACGTTCCCGGCCAATCCGCCGGTGGCAGTACCCTGGCCACGCAGTTGGAGAAGTACCGGCATTCCCCCGATGGCTTGACGGTCAATGGCGCGGAAAAGATTCGCCAGATGATTTCCGCCACCGTACGCGCCTACCAGGCCGGGCCACAAACCCTCGAAGCCCGGCAGAACGTGGTTCGCGACTACCTCAACAGCGTGCCGCTGTCAGCCGTACCGGGCCACGGTGAAGTGCACGGCATGGCTGAAGGGTTGCGAGTGTGGTACGGCTCCGACTTCAATCAGGCCAACGAAGCGCTGTCCAGCACCGCGACGGATCCAAAAACCATGGCGGAAAAAGGCCTGGCCCTGCGCGAAATGCTGTCGTTGATGATTGCCCAGCGCCGCCCGTCGCATTACCTGACCAAGGGTCACGATGAACTGGCCGACCTCACCGACAGCCATATTCGCCTGCTGGCGCAAAACAATGTGATCGACGCCGAGTTCGCCGCCGCCGCCCTGGCCAGCAAAGTGACCTACCGCGACTGGGCCACCCAGCCGACCATTCAACCGATTGAAACCAACAAGGGCATCAGTGTTGCGCGCAGCCGTCTGGCCGGCATGCTCAATCGCCCGCTGTATGACCTCGACCGCCTTGACCTCTCCGCCACCAGCACCCTGCAAGGCGAGTTGCAAACCCAAGCCACCGCGTACCTGAAAAAACTCGCCGACCCGGAGTTTGCCACGCAAATCGGCCTGATCGGCGAACGCCTCCTGACCACCACCAGCACCACCCAGGTGCGCTACAGCTTCACCTTGTTCGAACTGACCCCGGACGGTTCGCGGGTTCGGGTACAGACCGACAGCACCGACCAGCCATTCGACATCAACGAAGGCAGCAAACTGGAACTGGGCTCCACCGCGAAAATGCGCGTGCTGACCACCTACCTGCAAATCATCGCCGAGCTGCACGACAAATACGCCGGCATGACCGTTCCGGAACTGAAGAAAGTCGACGTGCCGGACCAGGACCGCCTGAGCCGCTGGGCGGTCGATTACCTGATCGAGAACAAGGACCGCGACCTGCAAAAAATGCTCGGTGCCGCTCTGGACCGTAAATACTCCGCCAGCCCTGGCGAGGCATTCTTCACCGGGGGCGGCCTGCACGTGTTCCACAACTTCCGCAAGGAAGACAACGGCCGGATACCGCCCATACGCGACGCCCTGCGCGAATCGATCAACCTGCCGTTCATTCGCCTGATGCGAGACCTGGTGCGCTACACCATCTACTCCGGCCCGAACAGCAGTGCCGAACTGCTCAAGGACGACCGAGACCCACGGCGTCAGGAGTACCTGGCCGATTTCGCCGACCGCGAGGGCACTTCGTTCCTGCTCAAGTTCTGGAAGAGGTACAAGAACAAGGACACCCAGGACCGCCTCGATACCTTCCTCGACAGCATGCGCCCCACCCCGATCCGCATGGCCGCCGTGCACCGCTACCTGCTGCCGCAGGCCAGCCAGGAAAGCTTCAACGCCTTCGTGCGCTCACACCTCAAGGGCGCCACGCTCACGGAAAAACTCACTGACGAACGTCTTGTGCGGCTCTACGAGGCCTACGCTCCCGGCTCCTACGACTTGCCGGATCAAGGCTTCATCGCCAAGGTCCACCCGCTGGACCTGTGGCTGATGGGCTACCTGCTCAATCACCCCGACGCCAAGTGGAGCGAGATCGTCAAAGCCAGCCAGTTCGAGCGCCAGGAGGTCTACAGCTGGCTGTTCAAAAGCCGGCACAAGGGTGCCCGCGACAGTCGCATCCGCACCATGCTGGAGATCGAAGCGTTCCTCGATATTCACCAGCGCTGGCAGAAAGTCGGCTATCCGTTCGACCACCTGGTGCCGTCGCTGGCCACCGCCATCGGCAGCTCCGGCGACCGCCCCGCCGCCCTGGCCGAATTGATCGGTACCATCCTCAACGATGGCGTACGCATGCCGACCCTGCGTATCGACAGCCTGCATTTCGCTGCGAACACCCCCTATGAAACCCAACTGATCAATGACCCGGACGTCGGCAAACGGGTGATGCCATCCGAGGTGGCGACCGCCATGCGCGAAGCCCTTTCACAGGTGGTGGATGCCGGTACGGCCAAGCGCGTGGCCGGCAGTTTCAAACTGCCGGATGGCAGCCCACTGGCCATGGGCGGCAAGACCGGTACTGGCGACAACCGTATCGAAGCCATTGGTTCCGGCGGACGGATCCTGAGTTCGAAATCGCTCAACCGCACGGCCACGTTCGTGTTCTACATTGGCGATTCCCACTTCGGCACCCTGACGGCGTTCGTGCCGGGCCGCTCGGCGGAAAACTTCACCTTCACTTCAGCGTTGCCGGTGCAGGTGCTCAAGGGCATGGCACCGATTCTGACGCCGTACCTGCAACCGGGCACCCACACGATGTGCCAGCCAACCCAGGCAACGGCTGTGCGCTAACCAGTACCAAAACCGGGGCCGGGGTGGCGGTAACTATGTATTTTTCACTCTTTGATTTTGGGAAGATCGGGGCAAAACAGGCATCCTTTCAAACCAGTTTTTGAGCTTTTTTCGGGGGCCACGCGTACCTAGTCTGTCCGTTCCATTATTGATCAACGGACGATCAGACAATGCCCAATCCGTATATTCCAGACTCGCTCGCCAATGATCTGGCCGATAAAAGTATCCATTTTGAACGGGTCAAACAGGCTATCCCTTACTGGCTGAAAGACACCTCCATCGCTCGTGTCAACGAACTGAAAGCCGACAGAGTGATCCTTCCAGACCCGTTGCGGAAAGCCACCCAGGTGCTGCAGCAACGACTGAAGCACGGCATCAAGCTCAGCTGGACGGCGCAAAACGAGGTAGATCGCGCACTGAGCGAACTGCAGGATGTCTACGCATTTGCCCGGCCCATCCTGCAACAGGCGCTGAAGGACCGCTTCGGCGTCGATGACGATGTCGAGCAGACCTGGCTACATTTGTATGCACCGGTGAAAACATCCTGGTGGGTGCATGACTTTTCAGACGGTACCACCAGCCGAACTGTTTCGCTGCTGGACGCCGCCCTGCATAATTTTTCGCTCGACGAGTCGTTTCACCAAGACTCCGAGTTCATCACCCGCCCCGACGCTCGTGGGCATTTCGGGGTCAAACACCTCAAGCACAAACTGAGCATCGATCAGTTCAAATCACTGTGCCGCGAACTGAACATCGGTGCCAGATACCAACAGCATCTGAACGATTTTTTGCTGTCGACCAACAGAGTGGCGAGCAATTACCTGCGTTACATCGTCATTCGCAGTCAGAAAAGCGCGTTGAACGTTGCGGCGCAAATGGCCCTGATGAAAAAGGACATCGACCAGGAGGCCTATGACGTCGTGCAAGGCATGCTCGACGATCGCTCAAAAATGCAATGGCGCGGGCAGCCCGTCGGTTATTACAACCTGTCGATGATGGACACGCGCCTGGTTGGCATTGTGCTAATCGCCCCTGATGTATCCACCGCCACAGGCACCGTCCCGGTCATGGCGTATGTTCCCCATGACCCGGAGCATCCGCTCAAGCTGTACCCGTCGACGCTCGATTTCATGGCGCAACTGACACGCCAGCTGCGCGACAGCACCTCCAGCAAAAGTTATCAACAGTACTTCAGCCAGTTCGTGCCCCATCAGCAACGCGGGCATTTCTTCGCCGGCCTCAATGACCGCCTGAGCACAATCGAATGGCAGCCGGTCCCACCTGGCTCCAACTTGCCCAGTTGGCGTGAAACACCCGTGGCCAACCCTGACTTGAAGTTCAACCTGTCGAGCGTCAGGACCGACCGAGACACTGTGTTCAAGAATGATCTTTGGGGCTACTACTACCGCCAGAAGCTCAACAAGATTCTCAACGATGGGCGGGAAATCGCGATTTCTACCGAGTACGCCGATCGCATGGCCCGCTGGGCCTGGTGGGATAACCTGGAAAAAATGCTGTCGGACATTCTCAACGTCGCGCTGCTGGTGGCGACGCCACTTGTCCCTGGCCTTGGCGAGCTGATGCTGGCGTACACCGCCTATCAACTGACCGATGAAGTGGTCGAGGGTATCGTCGATCTGGCCGAAGGTCATTTTGCCGAGGCGGCAGAACAGACCATCAGCGTGCTGGAAAGCGTCGTCCAGTTGGGCGCATTTGCGGCGGGCGGCGCAATCGGCAATGTCGCGCGGGCGAAGCTCTCGCCGTTTTTTGAAAGTCTGAAGCCGGTGCAGTTGGCAAACGGTGAGACACGGCTGTGGAACCCTGACCTAAGCCCTTATCAACGAGCTGACGTGGTTTTGCCGGCGGATGCACGGCCTGATGGACAGGGTATTCACCAGCATCAGGGCCGGCGAATTTTGCGCCTGAACAATCAACACTTCGAAGTGCTGGACGACCCCGTTTCCGGGCAACAGCGCATTCGCCATCCGCAGCGGTTCGATGCCTATGCACCGACCCTGCGACACAACGGCCAGGGTGCCTGGGTCTGTGAAACGGAGAACCCGCGCGAGTGGGAAGGCACGACCCTGATGCGTCGCCTGGGTCATACGACCGATGCCTTCAGCGACACGCAACTGGAGCAGATCCGTCAGATCAGCGGTACTGAAGAGGCCGCGCTGCGCAGGATGCACATCGAGCACGCCCCGCCGCCGCCTTTGCTAACCGACACCCTGCAACGCCTGGGGGCACCGGTGAATCCGCCTCCTGTGTTGTCCCCCGAAATGGCTGCTCTATTCAGCGGTTTTCCCGAACTGCCCGACCCCGTCGCGGAAAAAATCTTCGCCGGCGCCACCCATTCGGAACGACAGCAGACTACCCGGCACAAGCGCCTGCCCTTGCGCCTGAAAAGCCAGGCCAGGGAACTTCAGTTCGAGACCCAGGCGGTGCGCGCGGCCCACGGCCTGTACGACAACGCGTTGGTCAGTGGCGATACCGAACGCCTGGTGCTGGGCACCTTGCGGATGCAAACCGATACCTTCGGCAACCTGCGCATCGAAATCCGCCAGGGCGCGCTCGACGGCGAACTGCGATGCAGCGCAGGGCCGGAAGATGCAGCACAAGTGCGGATCATGGTTCGCGACGAATCCGGAAAATACGAAGTGCGTGACGCCGAGGATCAGCAGATCCACGCAGCCGATGACTTTCTTCCTGCCCTGCTCCAGGCCATGGGCCGGGATGGGCGCAGAGCGGTGGGATATCGAGCGGGGGATGTCGGGTTCTTCAAGCACTGGATCATTGCCAAAACCGAAACACCGAGCGAGCGCCGCGCGGTTCTGGCCACTCCACCTATTCGTGCTGTGGCCGAGCACGAAACCATGCTGTTGGTACGTGGTCCCGTTATCAGCAGGTCCGGCGAAACACTGCACGAGCGGATTCACGACCTGCATCCTCACTTTAGCGACAACGAGGTCGACACCTTTGCCCAGGCTCTGATCGAAAAGGGCGAACCGATGACACGTCTGGAGGAACAGAAAAATGAACTCGACGAACTACGCAGGACTGTCGAACTCTGGGAGCACCAATTCGCCGGGCTGGATGCCGATAATCCGATTCCTTTGCGTGGCGTCCGGCAACACATTGCCCTGGGCTTGCTCGACTGTTTTGAGCGAAAAAACACCAATCTCGGTAGCCGTACCGATCCGCACTGTTATGCGCTGGATCTGTCAGAGGACCTGCTGCCACTGGACCTGGAATCCGGGTGGCCGGAACGACCGCAGCTAGAAAGGTTTCTGGACAAGGTCACGATCCTGAAACTCGACAACACGC
Source organism: Pseudomonas sp. GL-R-26 (assembly GCF_019947365.1). NCBI lineage: Bacteria > Pseudomonadati > Pseudomonadota > Gammaproteobacteria > Pseudomonadales > Pseudomonadaceae > Pseudomonas > Pseudomonas sp. GL-R-26. Next base: position 202,813 of record NZ_JAGYGI010000003.1, read on the forward strand.
GCTTTTCCGGCAAGGCGAACGGTTTGTTGAAAGACTTCCCCAACCTTCGTGAACTCAGCGCCAGCCGGTGCGAGCTGACAAGCCTGCCGGAACACATTGGCACCATGCATCGGCTGGAACGCCTGCGCTTGAGTGACAACGAGATCGTTCTGGACGCCCCCGCAGTGGAGAAGCTAAAGCACCTGACCTATCTGGAAATACTCAAGCTCGATGAAAATCCGTTGGGACGATCTGTGGACATCTCACTTATGCCCCGGCTGAAAGTCGTAGGGTTGAGAGACACCGTGATCATGACCTGGCCCAAAGGCGTTTTGAGCAATCCCAGACCCCGCGGCTTACTGCTGGACCTTCGAGACAACCCGATCAGCCTCATTCCCAACGTGGTCCCCGGCACCCCACAAGCCTGGGTAGTGGGGCGTACACGGCTGGATGTCGGCAATCTGTCGGAACCGAACCAGTTGCTCTACCAGGAAATCCGCCGCTCAATGGCGCTGCCTCCGGAGCCTATCGTGCCCTCTAACACTCAGGCAGAGCTGATGATCAGCTCGAACTACAGCGCTGACCACTGGAATGATGTGCCTGGCTGGGGCGTCGATCGGGCCAACCTTTGGTCTGAACTGATCGACGAGCCCAAGGCCGAGCGGTTCATGACTGTACTGCTCAACACCAAAGACACTGCCGACTACCGGGCCGGCGGCCGGGCTCAGGATCAATTGCTACAAAGGGTCTGGCGCATGCTTGATGCCGTGCATGTCGACACCCGCTTGCGGGAAAAGCTGTTCACCATGGCAATCGCACCCGTGGACTGTGCTGATGCCGGCGCACAGCTGTTCAACCACATGGGCATCAACGTGCTCGCCTCCGAGGCCTACTCGTACTCCATCGATGCGGCAGAGCTTGAGCAGAAACTGGTGACCCTGGCCAAAGGTGCGGCACGACTGGAACAAGTGAACGACATTGCCCGGGCCGACGTCGCCAGCCGTGGCGGCAATCCTGACGAGGTCGAAATCTATCTGGCTTATCAGACCGGGTTGGCACAACGCCTGGGCTTGCCCTGGCAATCGGAAGGCATGCTCTACCGGCCAGTCTCGGGCGTCACCGACAGCATGATCGATCAAGCCTATGACACGGTGCTGGCCCTGGGCGAAGTCGATGGTCTGGTGAACAGAATGCTCGAGCAAGACTTTTGGGAAAACTACCTGGTTGAACGCTACTCGGTTGAAGTGGAGGCGAACAAACGCCACTATCAGAGCCTGTTCGACCAGTTGGAAACCTTGCGCACCACGCAGCGCGAATGGCTCGAATCGACGTCGGACATTGAGAAAGCCGACCTGCGCAACCGGCTCAGGGAACTCATCAACGATCTTCCCGTTCCAGAGACCGTGGTCTTTGCCGATGAGCCCATCAGCGAAACTGACTTCGATCGTTTTCTCGTCGACCTGGGTGACGAGGAGAAACAGATGGCGAGACAACTGACCCGAGAGGCTCTGCGCAAAGCCGGCCAATAAAGTCCACAAAGCAAGTCAAAGGCAGCCTGACGCATCAGGCTGCCGCACATCAAGGCGCAGCGGCGATGAATATCAGTTGCACATTGCCGTAATAAACACCCGGTTTGTATCCGCCGACAGGCACTTTCGGCACGATCTCCAAGGGAAAGCGGCCACCGGCGATTGCTTGCGCGGCGGTCAGTACTTCCCGCGGTTGTGGGTCATGGCTCAACTCCTTGCCATTGAAGCTGACGCGCAAATAAATGTTCTGATCGTCACGCCCGTTGGACAGATAAGGTTCTGCCTCCAACCGTGCTTCGATTGCGCTGGTGTCGTGCTTGACGTCGAAATTCTTGCGCAGCCCCTCCAATGTCTTGGTATGGATGTTCCACGCTAACGTCTGTTCAAGGTGTATCCAGTTCGACTCGGCCGGAATGATGTAAAACCCCAACGTCGGGATATTCACCGACACTTCGAACGTGCGCTCTTCCCGGGCCGCAAAAGCCTGGGTACTTATCAGCGCCATCACGCTCATCCACACGGCGATGGTCGATTGCTTGATCATGTCAGGTACCTGTTGCGACAAAAAATACCGCGAGCCAGCCAAGGTGACTCGCCCCTCCCGGTATTACTGGCTGGCGATGCGCAGCGTTTTTTTCGATGCGCCTTCCACCAGATTGAAGCGATATTCGCGGCCGGGCTTCTTCTCGAACTCAAAGGTTTTACCGGCCAGAACGTGGTGTTTGGTGGTCGGCTCACACTCGGTTTCGTTTTTCAGCGAGCAGTTGCGAAACTCATCGATCAGCACCACGGTATTGCCGTTGTTGCGCAGCCGGTAAACGCCGGGACTGTCATCGATCACACTGTCGAAGCGACTGTTTTTCGGTCGGACAAAAAACACCGTGCCAAACCCGGTCATCACGTTGACCCCCGCCGACAGGTTCTGTTTGTAGGCATCGCGCTCTTCACTCGACACCGCGAATTCGTCTTCTTTCTCCGGCACCACCGGCACGAAGCGCACGCGGAAATAACGCTCGGTGTCACGTTCGCCCATGTGCAACAAGCGCGTGCCCTGCATACCTTTGGCCGGCACGATCAGTCGCGCGGGGCTGGCCATCAAGCCATCCCGACCACTGCCGTCCGCCTGGGTCTTGACCGGAATTTCACGATGGCTGCCATCGGCGTCGTAGACGATTTCCAGGATGTTGACCTTGACGAACGCCGTGCTGTCTCCACTGTTGAACACGCGCTTGAGGTAGGTGCTCTTGTCGCTGTCGAGGTAGTCGTAAACCGTTCCGACATTGATTTGTGGTCCGGCCTGAATACCCAAGGAAAACCCGCTCAAAACCAACAGTGCCCATAGACGTTTCATACCCTTGAATCTCCTGACATTGAATACAACCCCGGACCGAACCATCGATACGAGGCCCATCAGACTTCCGAATCCCAGATCACAGTGACATTGCCCCTGAAGAAGGGCCCCGCGCCTGGTGCCAACATGAACTCCATCTGGCTTGGCGGTACTTCAAAGTGCAGTACGCCCGGTGCTCTATCGACATAGAAACCTGGTTGAAACTGCAGTGCGTTAGCCGCTCCCGTTCGTAGGCGCATTTGCCTGACGGGTTGGCCGGCCAAGTCGGTCAGGCCATTGGGCAGGCTGACGCTGACGCGCAATTCAACCGCTCGCTTGGAGACTCGATCATCCAATAGACACTCGTAGGGAAAACCGCTGAACTCACATTCCAACAGCATCTTGAACCGCGACGATGCTGAAATATGGAACGTCTGGTCCCGAAACAAACGCACAGGTTTACGCCCCGCCTGCAACCAGCTTTGCCAACCGCCCGCCGGGACCAGTTGGACTTTCTCGCCGCCGGGGGGGATGTCGACCTTGAGGGTGTGCTGAACATCCAACACAAAATTCAGGGTCAGGTCGGGGTCGCTCGGCAGCATCACATCGCCCATGTCGAAGTCACCACCGGGACCAATGCGATAACTCACGTCCCCCGTATAAAGCCCGGAGGACATCGTCAGCGGATTGGGGGTTTTAAGTTCGTAGGAGAAGTCCAGATAGTCATAAGTCATGGCTGGTATCGGAAAACTGGCAGTCTTGACGCAGGTCCCTTGTACCGGGGTCTTCCAGAAGAACCGGTAGTAGCTGTCCGAATACAGCCCGACACCACTGTAGCCGCAGGGAGGTGCCGCGTTTACCCAGCCTCCCCCCGGACCGCCCCATAAGGCGCGGTGCCCTTCAATGGCAGTGGCGGCACCTGTCAGATTGACCGCGGTATCACTGAGGATGTATCGGGAACCGAAACCGGCAATACGCACCTCGACGGTTTCCGTTTCGCCCGTTTCCCTGTTCGTCACCGTTAACGGACGCCACAGGGCCGGAACGCTGAACATCGCACTGTTGCGCGGCGACGCATTGGGTTGCATGGGGCTCGCCGACTCGAAGCTCATGGGCAGGCGAATGCTGAAGGTCTCGTTGTCCCGGCACTCACTGGGATAGTCGGCACAATAGCCACTGACCGGCGTTTTATTAACGAACAGATTTCGTTGCGGGTTGGCAGAGTCCGGGGTGAACAGCGCCCGGATCTCCTGATTCACCGCCTGTGCCGAAGGCGCCGCGACGACGGCCAGCATCCCCAGCCAGCGACTGCGCCGCAGCAGTCGGGAATATGTAGACGTTAGATTCATGATCACACTCTCTTGAACATCGGAACCGGGGCCGTTCAACCTGCCGTGCGCCGGTTGGAAGTGGCATCCGCCAACGTATCCGGCGAACAACGCAGATCACCGATCATCAGCACGTTGTTTTCACTGCGGTGCTTGTCGATATCAAGGCGGAACTGGCACAGCAACTGGTCCGCGTAACGCACTTCCAGGGTTGGCGAGCCGGCATTCATTTCCATGGAGAAGAAGCCATCGACTTCGCTGACCCCACGGCTGGCGTGGTTGATCACGTGATGGCCCTTGAGCGGCTGTCCTTGCGGGTCGAGCAAGCGGCCGAGCACGGTCAGGGTTTTCATGACACGGACCTTGCGGTACTCCACGCCTCCCTTGTTCAGGTGATAGCGCGTGCGTGCCGGCTCGATGCTCGCCGCCGGGACGTCGTTGCCTTCGAAATCGAAGCTCACCGAGCTGTTTTTGTAAGCGGTGAGCGGTATGAAATTGCGTCCGGGACGCAAGGCCGCGCTGCCACCGCTGAGGTCGTCGGCACGCAGGGCGATGCCGTCGATGTCGGACTCGACATCTACAATCATCCCGGCGCCGCGGCCTTGATGCTGACTGGTCAACGCCATGCGCTGCGCTCCAACGACAAGCGTGCTGTCGAGGTTCAAACCACCGGTGAAATTGTTGTTGAAGGACGAACGCTGGATGAACCCGTCACCATTGATGGCATCGGTGCGAAAGTTCGCCAGACTCGACAATCCGACACCGTAGGTATCGGTCAACGCGGTCACCGATACGCTCTGCAACACATGGTCTTGCAGGTCCTTGCGCCAACCCAGGGAGGCGTTGTTGTCACGGCTGCCATCACGGGCGGTGCGGCTGCCAATGCTGCCGGAAACCTGCTGCCCCGGGCCACCGAGCGCCATGTTGATGCTCAGATCGACCCCGCGATTACGCGCATCACCACTGCTGTAGCTGCCCGGACGATCAAACAACGAGAGCCGCCAGTTGGCATCGCTGCCGAACAGAACGGTGCGTTGCGTCCAGCCCAGGTCCACCCCCATGCCTTCGACGTTGCCCTCGCTGTGGGACACCCGTGCGTTGAGCGAGCTTTTGCGGCTGATCCGGTGGTTCAGCGCCAATGACGAATTGCTGGTCTGGCCGGTGAACACATTGCGCTGACGCACGCGGGTGCCGTCGGGCAATGTGTCGAAGGTGTTGGTGGTATCGAGCCAACTGCGGTTGTGGCTGATCACCAGGCTGCCGGCGCCATAATTGTACAGGCCTTGAAAATCGGCACCGGTGCCGTGGTCTTCGGTCTGGTACAGGTTGGCATAGAGGCTGACGCTGTTGGCCAGGCTCCAGTCGATGGAGCTGCCGTACTGCAGCTTGTCACTAACCTGGCGTGCCGACAGCCCGAGAATCACCCGTGGGTGCAGCAAGTAGTTGAATGACGCCCCCAGCGTCGCATCGCCGCTCTCTTGATCATTCCAATTACTCAGCAACTTGCTTTCCTGTCCGGCAAACAGGTTGTAGCGCCAACGCTCATCGTGGTTGCGCCAATTGTTCGGCTTGTAAATCAACTCCTGGGTGGTCGATGTGATTTGACCGTCTTCGATCAACCGCACTTCCACCTCGTAAATGCCACCAGGCAACGGACGGGTGTCGAGGGTTTGCAAACCGGCCGGGACCGACTGGGTATTGATCAGCAAGCCATCGCGGTAAATTTCCACGGAACCCTGTCGGTTGGCCGTGACATAGACCGGATAGACGCTGGGTTTCGGGCTGTCGATCGCCAGGCTGTCGGAACTGCCGAACATCACGCCCACCGCCGTATCGGGGCTGTTGCCGAACGAACGGGGTTCGCGCGTCAGGCCTTCGGAGTTGGGGGTGAAGTAGCCCAGTCGGAAAAAACGGCCTTCCAGTTCGCGTTGGCTATAGAGCTCGTGCACCGCGTGGTAGGTCTTGTTGTCCGGACCGCCAAGACGGGACAGTTGCATGTTGAAGGTCTGGCTCCAGTTGCCCAGGCTGCCGCTGGCCTCCAGGCCGAAACGACCGCCCAGGTCCTGACCCTGGCCGCCATTGAGATTGAGCTGGTTACGTACCATCAGGCCGTTGCTGCCGCCTTCGGGCTGATCGTAGAAACGCTTGGCTTCGCTGTCGCGCTCGGCATTTTCAGTGACGATCGACAGCAATGAATTTTCGAGGTTGTAGTGAACCGCCAGCATCTGCTCCGGGCATTGGCTTGTGCAGGTGCCCAGTGCCACACCGGGTTTGAGAATATCGGCCCAGGTATCACGCTCACTTGCGCTGAAGCGGCTTTCGCTGGTGTCGGTGAAATCGAGCAGCGTCACCCGGTCATCACGGGACAACACAATCATCGCCTCACCCAGCGGTTGTTGATCGAGTTCGACACGAACCGCCAAGGGAACATCGAAGAAATGCTCCTCGAACTCGGCCGGCAAGCCCTTGGCCTGTGCCAGCAAACTTCGCGGCGAGTTATCAACGGAAGTGGGCGCCGCAAATGCACTGCTACATAACAGCAGCGCAAGCGCCGCCGCGATGGGCGTCATCGGGAACATGAACGAGTTCTCTAATTACAAAGGAGTTCAAGCACGGCCGACAAACCGGAAAGTTTGCCGACCGAGAACGTTACTTAAAACAAGTAAACGGTTTGCCGCCGCCAATACTACTTAGACAGAAGGCTCGACAACCAACATCACGACGCCGGTGTAATCGCCTGCATCAGGTTTTTTAGTGGTAACCGCGCTGATTTTGAATGGCGCGCGATAACGGGTATTGGACTCTTCATCTCCAACAACTTCCTGTGAAGTGGTTGTCAGCGTCTTGCCATTGAGTTCGACTTTCAAGTCGATGCTTTTGTTACCGGCAATCAGCTTGGGGACGCCTTCAAGTCGTGCGTTTACCTTGCCGGCGGTATGAAGCACATCAAAGTGCCCATCGACAGATCTCATGGAGTCGGTAGAAGGGTTGTAGCTCATGTCCTGATCCTTGTTGACCAGATCAAAGTCAACCGGCACCGCATAGAAGTCGTCAGCATTGACAGTAGCAACCAGACTGATGGTGTGCCTGGCTTCGGTAGCGGCAAACGCCATCGAAGAACTCAGAGCCAGAACAGCCAGGGGAGCAGCGAACGCGATTTTCTTGAACATCTTTCAGTACCTGTGTTTTTAAAAGGATGAAGGGCTGAAAGTTCATGCCGAGCAAAAACTGTCACGAGCAGCTATTGGCTCAGCCGAACTTTCAACGCCGAAAGATGATCGATCAATTTATCTTTAAAGTAAGCAAGAAAGTTCCTGCAAGTGCGTAGCCGGAGTGCCTTGACAGCAGAAAGAAAAAAGCAGGAATAACTATAAAACCAATGCTTGACTGTAAGAGACAGACTACAAACAGCATCCTGCCTGCAATGATATTCGAGAGATTAACAAAGTACCTTCTGTAAGACCAATACCACAACCCCAGTAAACAATGGAGCAAACTAATACATTAGAGAGTTAACACTAATTTCTGAAATTTTACCTGTACTAATAAGCTCTATTTTTTCGATTTGACCTTCAAGCCAGGGCCGATGCAGGGACTGCCGTTGGTCAGGAACCTTTGCATTTTCGTTAAGATATATCTTAAGTTGTATCTAAAGACGACGAGAGAAAGCAGAAAATGAGAGACCATCATTCCCCCCACCGCGAACACGGCGATGGCCGCGACGGCTTCGAAAAACGTCCCGCCCGCGAACGCGGAAGCCGTGGGCCCCGGGTGTTTGCCCCCGGCGATCTGAAGTTGTTGCTGCCGGCATTGATCGCCGAACAGCCGTGCCATGGCTACGACCTGATCCGCCAGATCGAAGGCATGTTCGAGGGCGCCTACTGCCCCAGCCCCGGCGTGATCTACCCGACCCTGACGTTCCTGGAAGAAAGCGAACTGATCCTGGGCGACGCCGAAGGCGGAAAAAAACGCTACACCATCACCGATGCCGGACGTCTATTCCTGCAAGAGCAAGCCGTAGCACTGGATGGCGTGCGGATGCGCATCGACGTCAGCAAGCGTTCGCTGCGCGGCCATGATCGCCCGGCGGAAATCCATGAGGCTGTGCATAACCTGCGCCACGCCCTGCAAATGCACCATGGACGCTGGAGCCCGGACGAAATCCTGCGGGTACGTGACCTGCTCAATGACACCGCCAAAGCCATCGTCGACGGCCCTGCCGTTCAACCCGTTCAGGAGAACGCCGAATGACTGAAGTGATCACCACCATTCACCGTGTCATGCACGAAATCAAACGCCGTCGCCTGGAAGTGTTGCGCGTGGTCGACCTGACCCCGCGCATGCGCCGGATTACCCTGGGCGGCCCTGAATTGGCGGACTTCGTCAGCCTGGGCACGGACGATCACGTCAAGTTGTTGTTCCCGCAGAATGCCGAACAGGCCGCGGCGCTGGAAACCCTGGTACTGGGCGCCGGCAAGGACAACGGTCCGCTGCCTGAGATGCGTGACTACACCCCGCGCCGCTATGACCTCGATACCCTGGAGTTGGACATCGACTTCGTACTGCACGGCGACGGCCCTGCCTCGACCTGGGCGGCGCAGGCCCAGCCCGGGCAGTTCCTGCACATCGGCGGGCCACGGGGCTCGATGATCGTGCCGGACATCTTCGACAGCTATTTGCTGATCGGCGACGAAACCGCCCTGCCCGCCATCGCCCGGCGTCTGGAAGGCCTGGCGGCCAACCGCCGTGCGCTGGTGATCGTCGAAGTGGAAAACGGCAAGGAGCAGCAGGTGCTGCACAGTGCGGCCGAGGTCAATGTGATCTGGGTGCTGCGCGAAGGTGGCAAGGACAATCTGCTGGCTACCGTGCGCCAGATCCAGATGCCATCCGGCAGCCTGTATGCGTGGGTGGCGACCGAGAGCAAAGTGTCGCGGCAGATTCGTCGGGTATTGCTCGATGAGCATGGGCTGGACGAGCAGTTCGTCAAGGCGGTTGGGTACTGGAAATTGGGGGACAGTGGCGAGGAGTGACCGGAATCACCATGTGGCGAGGGGGCTTGCCCCCTCACCACATAAAGCATTCCAAACCGCCATATCCGCGCTCACCTTCGAGCCCGCCACCGATCCAGCCCGATCACCAGCAACGCAATCACCACAAACCCCGCCAACAACCTACCGGCATTGATGAACACCTGTGGATAACCCAGTTTGTCCACATCCACGAAGGGATACGGGTAAACCGCCAGCAGATGCCCGCGCAACAGCGCATAGGCGAAATACAGCAGTGGATAAATCACCCACAGCGCGATATGCCACACGCGCAATGTGCCCTTGGGCACACACCACCACCAATACCCCAGGAACAGCAACGGCATGATGTCGTGCAACAGTTCATCGGCCAGCCATTGCCAGCCCTCGGGATGCCACAAGTGGCGCAGCAGCAGGTTGTAGGCGAGGCTCACCACGGCGATGCTCACGGCAATCGCACTGCTGACCCAAGGCTGCAGGAACCAGCGGCGCGCGGCTGACTCGCGGGATGTCCATTCACAGGTCAGCACGGTCGCCACCAAGGTGTTGCTCAGCACGGTGAAATAGCTGAAAAAACTCATCAGCCCGCCGATCAGGCTCGCGCCCAGCGTCCAGCGTGAATGGAGAATCAGGTACATCTGGATGCTCAATCCCGCCCAGCCAAGCATGGCAGCCATGGCCACCAAACGACGGCGTAACGCAGACGGGTCGGCCATGTTCAAAGCGGTCGTTTGGTGCGCATCAACTTCACATACAGGCGTTCGACCTTCTCCCGCGCCCACGGGGTCTTGCGCAGGAACGTCAGGCTCGACTTGATGCTCGGGTCGCTCTTGAAGCAGCGGATATCGATGCGCTCGGCCAGCCCCGACCACTCGTAGTGTTCAACCAGCGCGTTGAGGATCTGTTCCAGCGTCACGCCATGCAACGGATCGGTGTTGTGTTCGGTCATGCCGGGCCTTCGAGCAGAGTGGGAATTGGAAGCCGCGCACCTTACGTTAAATGTAGGTGAAACGGAAAAGATCGTCCGGACAAGTCCCGTGCCTGTGCAGGAACACGCGCGGATGGAGTCACTCAAGACTGCGATTTTTTGTCACTGTTACCAAATCCGAAACGATGCATGTCAGCAAAAGCACTTTCTCTATTTGTAACAGAACATTATCCTTGCGCCCCGCTGCCTGCTGAAACGCTTCTGCTTTCGCTTCACGCCTGCTGCTTTCCGTTTATCCCCCAGAAAAAGATCAAGAACTCCGTCTCTATGCCTGACTTTAAATCTTTGCAAGACAGCGCTGTCTTTGCAACTGCTGCCCACCGAAACATCCTGCCCCTGATTGGTGGCCTCACCGCGCTGGGCCTTGCCTCCTGCGTTCAGGCGGCGCCGGCCTTCGATAGCGATTCACCGTGGATGCTCGGTGACTGGAATGGCACTCGCACAGAGCTCGCGGAAAAAGGCTACGACTTCAAAGTCGATTACACCGGTGAAATGGGCAGCAATCTGCACGGTGGCTACGACCACGACCGCACCGCGCGCTACAGCGACCAGTTCGGCCTGGGCACCCACCTGGACTTGCAGAAGATCCTCGGCTGGGACGATGCCGAATTCCAGTTGACCATCACCGAACGCAACGGCAACAACATCAGCAACGACCGCATCAACGACCCGCGTGTCGGCGGCTTCACCTCGGCCCAGGAAGTCTGGGGCCGCGGCCAGACCTGGCGTCTGACGCAGATGTGGTATCAGCAGAAGTTCTTCGATGAAAAACTCGACATCAAGGTCGGCCGATTCGGCGAAGGCGAAGATTTCAACAGCTTCCCCTGCGACTTCCAGAACCTGGCGTTCTGCGGTTCCCAGGTCGGCAACTGGGCGGGCGACATCTGGTACAACTGGCCGGTCAGCCAGTGGGCGATGCGGGTCAAATATCACCTGACGCCAGAGCTTTATGCACAGGTCGGCGCGTACGAGCAGAACCCGTCAAACCTTGACCGCAACAACGGCTTCAAGCTCAGCGGCAGCGGCACCCAGGGCGCGGTCCTGCCGGTGGAGCTGGTGTGGACGCCAAAACTCAACGGCCTGCCGGGTGAATACCGCGCCGGTTACTACTACAGCAGCGCCAGCGCCACCGACGTCTACAAGGACAGCAATGGCCAGCCTGCCGCCCTGAGCGGCGAAGCCTACCGCAGCGCCTCGAGCAAACACGGCGTGTGGCTGGGCCTTCAGCAGCAAGTCACCAGCGTCGCCAGCGACCACTCCCGGGGCCTGAGCCTGTTCGCCAACGGCACGATGCACGACAAGAAGACCAACGCCATCGACAACTATGTCCAGGCCGGTCTCGTCTACAAAGGCCCGTTCGACGCGCGCGCCCGGGACGACATTGGGTTCGCCATGGCCCGCGTCCACGTCAACCCGGCCTTTCGCAAGAATGCCGAGGCGACCAACCAGGCCAACGCCGTCTTCGACTTCGACAATCAGTCCTTCCTGCCGCCCCAGGACACCGAATACAGCGCCGAGCTCTATTACGGCGTGCACGTGACCAACTGGCTGACCGTGCGCCCGAACCTGCAATACATCCGCCATCCCGGTGGCGTGAACGAGGTCGATGACGCGCTGATCGGCGGGATCAAGGTCCAGTCCTCGTTCTGACAAACACCACAAAGCCTTTGTAGGAGCGACATGTGGCGAGGGGGCTTGTCGGATCGCCGCACCGCCCCGTTGGGTTGCGAAGCGACCCCAATACTTGCAACCGCGACGTGTCAGGCACAACGAGTGCAATGCTTTGCGACTGCTTCGCAGCCGAACGGGGGCAAGCCCCCTCGCCACAGAGCTCGCTCCTACAGGGACTGCGTCAACCACACCAGTTTTATCTGAACCATGCCCGCACAAGATCGTCATCTACAGTGAACTTGCGCAGGACTACTTGAAACGTCACGGAGAATCACACTATGAGCACTGATAGTGCCTTGGGTCGAAGCCGTCTATGGCCGACCCTGCTCGGCATACTGCTTCTGCTAATGGGCCTGGCCATGCTGGCCGGGGGGATCAAGCTGAGCATGCTCGGCGGCTCGCTGTATTACCTGCTGGCCGGTATCGGCATCGCTCTGAGCGGCGTGCTGTTGATCGCCGCCCGCCGCGCGGCCCTGGGCCTGTACGCACTGGTGCTGTTCGCCAGTACCGTTTGGGCGCTGTGGGAAGTGGGCCTCGACTGGTGGCAACTGGTGCCGCGCCTGGCGCTGTGGTTCGCCCTCGGTGTGGTGATGCTGCTGCCGTGGTTCCGTCGTCCATTGCTGATCAACGGCCCTGCCCCTATGGGCACTGGCGCCTTGAGCGTGGCCGTGGTCCTGGCCGGCGCCACCGCCGTAGCCAGCCAGTTCACCCATCCGGGCGAGACCCTCGGCGAGTTGGGTCGTGACTCGGCTGACATGACCAGCACCGCGCCGCAGATGCCCGAAGGAGACTGGCAGGCCTATGGCCGCAGCGAATTCGGTGACCGCTACTCGCCGCTCAAGCAGATCACTCCGGCCAACGTCGGCAAGCTGCAAGAAGCCTGGCGTATCCAGACCGGTGATCTGCCAACCGCCGATGACCCGGTGGAACTGACCAACGAAAACACCCCGCTCAAGGCCAACGGCATGCTCTATGCCTGCACCGCCCATAGCAAGGTGCTGGCGCTGGACCCGGACACCGGCAAGGAACTGTGGCGTTTCGACCCGCAGATCAAGAGCCCGGTGGGCTTCAAGGGCTTCGCCCACATGACCTGCCGTGGCGTGTCGTACTACGACGAAGCGGCCTACGCCAAGTCTGAAAACGCTGCCTCCGCAGTGATTTCCGAGGCCGGCAAAGCCGTTGCCCAGGCCTGCCCGCGTCGTCTGTACCTGCCGACCGCCGATGCACGCCTGATCGCACTCAATGCCGACACCGGCAAGGTCTGCGAAGGTTTCGGTAAAAACGGTGTGGTTGACCTGACTCAAGGCATCGGGCCGTTCACGCCCGGTGGCTACTACGCCACCTCGCCGGCAGCGATCACCCGTGACCTGGTGATCATGGGCGGCCACGTCACCGACAACGAGTCGACCAACGAGCCATCCGGCGTGATCCGTGCCTTTGACGTACACGACGGTCATCTGGTGTGGAACTGGGACAGCAACAATCCAGACGCGACTGAACCGCTGCCAGAGGGCGAACACTACAGCCGCAACTCGGCCAACATGTGGTCGCTGGCCAGCGTCGACGAAAAACTCGGCATGGTCTACCTGCCACTGGGCAACCAGACCCCTGACCAGTGGGGCGCAGACCGTACCCCGGGCGCCGAGAAGTTCAGTGCCGGCCTGGTCGCGCTGGATCTGGCCACCGGCAAGGTGCGCTGGAACTACCAATTCACTCACCACGACTTGTGGGACATGGACGTTGGCAGCCAGCCAACCCTGCTGGACATGAAAACCGCCGACGGCATCAAGCCGGCTGTGATCCAACCGACCAAGCAAGGCAGCCTGTACGTCCTCGACCGTCGCGACGGCACGCCGATCATCCCGATCAAGGAAATCCCGGTTCCGCAAGGCGCCGTGAAAGGTGACCACACCGCGCCGACCCAGGCCCGTTCGGACCTGAACCTGCTGGCCCCGGAACTGACCGAAAAAGCCATGTGGGGCGCCAGCCCGTTCGACCAGATGCTGTGCCGCATCCAGTTCAAGGAGTTGCGTTACGAAGGCCAGTACACCCCGCCGTCGGAACAGGGCAGCCTGATCTATCCGGGTAACGTCGGCGTCTTCAACTGGGGCGGAGTTTCGGTCGACCCGGTTCGCCAGATGCTCTTCACCAGCCCGAACTACATGGCCTTCGTCTCGAAAATGGTGCCACGCGCCGAAGTCGCGGCCGGCAGCAAGCGCGAGAGCGAAACGGCGGGCGTGCAACCGAACACGGGCGCACCTTACGCGGTGATCATGCACCCGTTCATGTCGCCGTTCGGCGTACCGTGCCAGGCTCCGGCCTGGGGCTACGTGGCCGGCATCGACCTGACCACAAGCAAAGTCGTGTGGAAACGCAAGAACGGCACCAGCCGCGACAGCTCGCCATTGCCTATCGGCCTGACACTCGGCGTGCCAAGCATGGGCGGCTCGATGGTCACCGCCGGCGGCGTCGGCTTCCTCAGCGGCACGCTGGATCAATACCTGCGCGCCTATGACGTCAACACCGGCAACGAGCTTTGGAAATCGCGCCTGCCGGCTGGCGGTCAGGCTACGCCGATGACCTACACCGGCAAGGACGGCAAGCAGTACGTGCTGTTGGTCGTCGGTGGCCATGGCTCACTGGGCACCAAAATGGGTGACTATGTGATTGCGTACAAACTGTCTGAGTAAGTTTTAGCGGCAGTAAAACGAAAGGCGACGTCCGTGAGGACGTCGCCTTTTTTTGTGACCGCAGATTTCAAAACACCCCCGCCCCCCCTGTGGGAGCGAGCCTGCTCGCGAAGAGGCCATACCAGTCGATATAAATGTGTCTGATACATCGCTTTCGCGAGCAGGCTCGCTCCCACAATTGAACGTGTCGTGCCGAAATCCAGCTAACCTGTCTCTGCGCTGATCACGCCTGCGAAACACCGTTTCGCAGAAAATGACCGTTGAAACCACCGCCAACCTGCCCCATCTAAGACCCATACCCATTGCGCAGGTGCCCCCCATGAGCGACCAGCAGGAATTCCCCGAAGACCCGAGCGAATACGCCGATCCGGAAAACGCCCCGCAGCACAAACCTGGCAAAGGCCTGGCCTTGCCTGGCCAGAACCTGCCGGACAAGGTCTACATCATCCCGATTCACAACCGCCCGTTTTTCCCGGCCCAAGTGTTGCCGGTCATCGTCAACGAAGAGCCATGGGCCGAGACCCTGGACCTGGTGGCCAAGTCCGAACACCACTCCCTGGCCCTGTTCTACATGGACAGCCCCCAGGAAGACCCGCGCCACTTCGACACCTCGGCCCTGCCGCTCTACGGCACCCTGGTGAAGGTGCACCACGCCAGCCGCGAAAACGGCAAGCTGCAATTCGTCGCCCAAGGCCTGACCCGCGTCCGCCTCAAGACCTGGCTCAAGCATCACCGCCCGCCGTACCTGGTGGAAGTCGAATACCCGCACCAGCCCACCGAGCCGACCGACGAGGTCAAGGCCTACGGCATGGCGCTGATCAATGCGATCAAGGAACTGCTGCCGCTCAACCCGCTGTACAGCGAAGAGTTGAAGAACTACCTCAACCGCTTCAGCCCCAACGATCCGTCGCCGCTGACCGATTTCGCCGCCGCGCTCACATCAGCCACCGGTAGTGAGCTGCAGGAAGTGCTCGACTGCGTGCCGATGCTCAAGCGCATGGAAAAAGTCCTGCCGATGTTGCGCAAGGAAGTCGAAGTCGCGCGCCTGCAAAAAGAGATTTCCGCCGAAGTTAACCGCAAAATCGGTGAACATCAGCGCGAGTTCTTCCTCAAGGAACAACTCAAGGTCATCCAGCAGGAACTCGGCCTGACCAAGGACGATCGCAGCTCCGACCTCGAACAGTTCGAACAGCGGCTAGTCGGCAAAGTCCTGCCGGCGCAGGTGCAGAAACGCCTCGAAGAAGAAATGAACAAGCTGTCGATCCTCGAAACCGGCTCACCGGAGTATGCGGTCACCCGCAATTACATCGACTGGGCGACCTCGGTGCCGTGGGGTGTGTACGGCGAGGACAAACTCGACCTCAAGCACGCGCGCAAGGTGCTGGACAAACACCACGCTGGCCTCGACGACATCAAGGACCGCATCCTCGAATTTCTCGCCGTCGGTGCCTATAAAGGCGAAATCAGCGGTTCCATTGTGCTGCTGGTCGGCCCGCCGGGCGTGGGCAAGACCAGCGTCGGCAAATCCATCGCCGAATCCCTGGGCCGGCCGTTCTATCGATTCAGCCTTGGCGGCATGCGCGACGAAGCCGAAATCAAGGGCCATCGCCGCACCTACATCGGCGCGCAACCGGGCAAACTGGTGCAGGCGTTGAAAGACGTCGAAGTGATGAACCCGGTGATCATGCTCGATGAAATCGACAAGATGGGCCAGAGCTACCAGGGCGACCCGGCCTCGGCGTTGCTGGAAACCCTGGATCCGGAGCAGAACGTCGAGTTCCTCGACCACTATCTGGACCTGCGCCTGGACCTGTCGAAAGTGTTGTTCGTGTGCACCGCCAACACCCTCGATTCGATCCCCGGCCCGTTGCTGGACCGGATGGAAGTGATTCGCCTGTCGGGCTACATCACCGAAGAAAAAGTCGCCATCGCCAAGCGTCACCTGTGGCCCAAGCAGCTTGAGAAAGCCGGCGTGTCCAAGGGCAGCCTGAGCATCAGCGACAGTGCGCTCAAGGCGTTGATCGACGGTTATGCCCGTGAAGCCGGCGTGCGCCAGCTGGAAAAAAACCTCGGCAAACTGGTGCGTAAAGCGGTGATGAAACTGCTCGATGAGCCGAAGGCTGTGATCAAGCTCGGCCCGAAAGACCTCGAGGCGTCCCTCGGCAAACCGGTGTTCCGCAACGAGCAGGTGCTGTCGGGTGTCGGCGTGATCACCGGCCTTGCCTGGACCAGTATGGGCGGCGCGACCCTGCCGATCGAAGCCACGCGCATCCATACCCTCAACCGTGGTTTCAAGCTCACCGGGCAACTGGGTGACGTGATGAAAGAGTCGGCGGAAATCGCCTACAGCTACGTCAGCTCACACCTGAAGTCCTATGGCGGCGATCCGAAGTTCTTCGACGAAGCCTTCGTCCACCTGCACGTGCCGGAAGGCGCCACGCCGAAAGACGGCCCGAGCGCCGGCGTAACCATGGCCAGCGCCCTGCTTTCGCTGGCGCGCAATCAGCCACCGAAAAAAGGCGTGGCCATGACCGGCGAACTGACGTTGACCGGGCACGTACTGCCGATTGGCGGGGTGCGGGAAAAGGTGATTGCGGCGCGGCGGCAGAAGATTTTCGAGCTGATTCTGCCGGAGGCGAATCAGGGCAATTTCGAGGAACTGCCGGAGTATCTGAAGGAAGGCATTACCGTGCACTTTGCCAAACGCTTTGCGGATGTGGCGAAGGTGTTGTTCTGACAACCAAGTAGGCTTCATCACCTTCATCAATGACAAACACAGTTTGCTCGTGATGAAGGTAGTGAAGACACTTTTCAATCGCCTTCGACGCATTAAAATATAATATTTATCGCGATTCGTTTTTAAAACCTGACAAAATTGACAGTATCGGACCACCCCCTTACTCTTATACATTCCCCATTCGATTTATCTTTTAATCCTTTAGGGAAATATCACCATGACATCTCAAAAGTTTTCCACGAAACCTAAAACCTCATATTACTTCACAGTAAAACAAAACTGCGATGAGCTCTTCAATGCCGACACAATTACTGTAAATCACCATGAAGGAGAAATAACAATCGAGGGTTCCAAAAACCTGTTTTCTCCAAATGGACGTGCGATCAACTTGATCATCGACTCATCCACTCCGAACGGAGAACAGGTGTTTGTACGTGGACAACGACTGAAAGATGTTTTCTACCTCAATGGGGGAGAAAAAAACTACGCCAACGAAGGAACTTTCAAATCCTATCTCGACATTCCCACTAAAAAATACTGGCTAAGTTTCAAGCTGAAATTCCACAATCAAGTCGACGAGATTGAAGGTGAACTCGAAGTTACCGGATAAGTAGCTAATAGCCTCGTTTTCTCACCCTCGCATCAGAGCCTGACGCGTTCGCCACTCATCTTCACGGCTCTGGTCACACTTTGTCTCATCTTCAGTTATGCTCGCCGTTCGTCGTGAACGCCGGAGCCACCGAAGCCTATGTCCCCCATTCGCCTGTTTGTCCCCCTCGCCCTCGCCTTGCTGGCCGCGTGCGCCACGCAACCTGCGCACAACGTGACCGTGGAAAAACAAAGCGAATGTCCGGTGCAGCTCAGCAACGGGCAAAACCTGATCCTGACCCTGCCGAGCAATCCGACCACGGGCTATCGCTGGGCGATCCAGGATTCGGCCGGCGGCGTGTTGCACGCCCTGGGGCCAGAGGTTTATCGAAATCCGGAAGATGCCGGCATCGTCGGCGCGGCCGGGGTCTCGACCTGGCGCTTTCAGGCTTTTGCGCCCGGCACCGGGCGTTTGCGCCTGACCTCGCAACAACCATGGGCGCCGGAAGTGCTGCCGGTGGATTCGTTCGACTGCGCGATCTCGGTCAACTGACCGTGGGCTGGCTGATACTGGCGCTGATGGGCGCGGTAACCTTTCTGTATGGCGTGAGCGTGCAAGCATCTCTGCTGTGCCTGCTGGTCAAGCCGCTGCCGGTACTGGCCCTGCTGGGCTGGCTGCATGACGCACCGCCCGGCGAATATCGGCGCTGGATCAGCCTGGGCCTGATTTTCTCTCTGGTCGGCGACGTGTTGCTGGCATGGCCGGGGGATTTGTTTGTGTTTGGGCTGGGCGCGTTTCTGGTCGCGCATCTGGCCTATCTCAAGGCTTATCTGAGCGATTGCCGACGCCCGGCCGTGCTGCCGCTGGTGCTGGCCCTTGGCGTCGGTGCCGTCCTGCTGGGGATTCTGATTTCCAACGGCCTCGGCCCATTGCTGGTGCCCGTGATTGTCTATGGCACGGCCATCAGCGCCATGCTCTGGCGCGCCCTGGCCCGACTCGGGAGCGACGTACCCAAACGCTCGGCGCTGCTGGCGGCGGCGGGCGCAGTGGCGTTCGTGTTCTCCGACAGCGTGATTGGCATCAGCCGGTTTGTGGTGCCGTTCGACGCGGCGCCTTATGTGATCATCCTCAGTTACTGGCTGGGACAATGGGGGATCACTGCCTCGGCATTCCCCCAAAGATCACGCTAACCCCTGTGGCGAGGGAGCTTGCTCCCGCTCGGCTGCGCAGCAGTCGCAACCCCGGCCAGTCGGATCCACCTGATTAAACCAGTTTGATTGGTTTTGGGGCCGCTGCGCGGCCCAGCGGGAGCAAGCTCCCTCGCCACAATGGTGTTTCTCTCCACAAATCATGGTGAGCCCACCGCTTTATCAGACAACCCGCGCATCCCCGCGCCAACTTGGCTAAAATGCCGGCCTTTTCCACCTACACCGCTGGAACCGCCGTGAGCAAAGAACCCGATCGCCTTTTTGCCCAGCCTTTGGCCCAGGTGCCTGACTTCGCCTTCAACGAGGACGTGGTGCGGGTGTTCCCGGACATGATCAAGCGTTCGGTGCCGGGTTATCCGACCATCGTCGAAAACCTCGGCGTGCTCGCCGCGCAATTCGCCCAGCCCAATAGTGTGCTCTACGACCTCGGCTCGTCGCTGGGGGCCGTGACCCAGGCCCTGCGCCGGCACGTGCGCACCGACGGTTGCCGGGTGATCGCTGTGGATAACTCGGCGGCGATGGTCGAGCGTTGCCGCGAGTACCTCAACGGGCAGGATTCGATGTTCCAGGAGTTGCTGCCGGTCGAGGTGATCGAGGGCGACATCCTCGCGCTGGAGTTCCAGCCGGCCTCGGTGGTCGCGCTGAACTTCACCCTGCAATTCATCGCCCCGGACCAGCGCACGGCGTTGCTGTCGCGCATCCGTCAGTCGCTGTTGCCCGGCGGTGCCCTGATCCTCTCGGAAAAACTGCGCTTCGAAGACGAGCAGGAACACGCACTGCTCACCGACCTGCACATCGCCTTCAAACGCGCCAACGGCTACAGCGAGCTGGAAATCGCCCAGAAGCGCAGCGCCATCGAAAACGTCATGAAGCCCGACAGCCTCGAAGAACACCGCGAACGCCTGCTGGCCGCCGGGTTCTCGAAAGTCGTGCCGTGGTTCCAGTGTCTTAACTTTGCCTCGTTGATTGCCTTGCCATGATTGATCTGTCCCCCCTCGCCCGCCGTCTGGCCGGCACGCCGCTGGCCGAATGGGCCAACACCCTGCAAGCGCAACTCGACAAGAAAATGGAAAAGGGCCATGGCGACCTGGAACGCTGGCAAAGCGCGCTGGACGCCCTGCCGAAGATCCAGCCGAGCGAAGTCGATTTGCTCAATGGCTTGAAGCTGGACACCGATTGCAACGACGAGACCCGCGCGCAAATGCGCACCGCGCTGATGGGCCTGTCGCCATGGCGCAAGGGGCCGTTCGACCTGTTCGGCGTGCACGTCGATACCGAATGGCGCTCGGACTGGAAATGGTCGCGAGTCGCCCCGCACCTGGACCTGAAAGGCAAGCGCATCCTCGATGTCGGCTGCGGCAACGGTTATTACATGTGGCGCATGCTCGGTGCCGGCGCGAATAGCGTAATCGGCGTCGACCCGAACTGGCTGTTCTTCTGCCAGTTCCAGGCAGTGCAGCGTTACCTGTCAGAGCCGAATGCCTGGCACCTGCCCTTCCCGTTCGAAGACCTGCCGCCGAACCTTGAAGGCTTCGACACGGTGTTTTCCATGGGCGTGTTCTACCACCGCCGTTCGCCGATCGAGCATTTGCTGGCGCTGAAGGATTGCTTGGTCAAGGGTGGTGAACTGGTGCTGGAAACCCTGGTGGTCGAAGGCGACAAGCATCAGGTACTGGTGCCGGAAGATCGCTACGCGCAGATGCGCAACGTGTGGTTCCTGCCGTCGGTGCCTGCACTGGAGTTGTGGCTACGTCGGGCCGGGTTCACGGATGTGAAGTGCGTGGATGTGAGCACCACCACGGTCGAGGAACAGCGCGGGACGGAGTGGATGAAGTATCAGTCGCTCAGTGATTTCCTCGATCCCGAGGATCACAGCAAGACCGTTGAAGGGCTTCCGGCGCCGATGCGGGCGGTCATCGTGGCGAAGAAATAATTGGACACCAAGTAACCCTGTAGGAGCGAGCCTGCTCGCGATTGCGAACTGACATTCAGCACAGATGTGACTGTCAGATCGAATCGCGAGCAGGCTCGCTCCTACAATGGGTTTTGTGTTCAGTCTGAAGGTTTGGCGCGGCGCGCCTTGAAAAACTCGCTCAACACCGCCCCACACTCCTCCGCCAACACCCCGCCCTCATACAGCACCCGGTGATTCAAAAAGCCCTGGGTAAAGAACTGCCCCTGGCTCTGCACGATCCCGGCTTTCGGCTCCAGCGCGCCGTACACCACCCGTGCAATCCGCGAATGCACGATCAGGCCTGCGCACATGCTGCACGGCTCCAGCGTCACATACAGCGTACTGCCCGGCAGGCGGTAGTTGCTCACCGCCTGGGCGGCGGCGCGGATGGCGACCATCTCGGCGTGGGCGCTCGGGTCGCTACCAGTGATCGGGCAGTTGAAGCCGCGACCGATGATTTCGCCGTCCTGCACCAGTACCGCGCCCACCGGCACTTCGCCGAGGGCCGCGCCTTGGGCCGCCAGGGCCAGGGCCTCACGCATGAATTCGCGATCACGGCTGCGGTCGATGATGGCGGCGGGACGAATCTGACGCATCACGCCACCTCGATGGCGGCCATCAGGCCGGTTTCCATGTGGTCGATCACATGGCAGTGGAACATCCATACACCCGGATTATCCGCCACCAACGCTACCTGCGCGCGCTCGTTCTTGCCCAGCAGGTAGGTGTCAGTGAAGTACGGAATGACCTTGTGCCGGTTCGAGGCGATGACCTTGAAACTCATGCCGTGCAGGTGAATCGGGTGCTGGTACTGAGTCATGTTCTTCAATTCGAAAATGTAGCTCTTGCCCTTCTCGAGTTTGGCAATCGGCCGGTCGGCGCAGGTCTTGTCGGTGATGTCCCAGGCCTTGCCATTAATCTGCCACAGGCTCGGCGGCTTGCCGTTATCAACGTTGACCGACACCGAGCCGACCCATTCGAAATTGAAGTTGAGTTTCTCGGCATTGGCCAGGTCCGGCTCGGCAATCGGGTTGGCCGGCAGGGCCGGCGGCCACTCGGTCGGCGCATCGGCATTGGCCACCGAACGGAACGTGCCCAGGCGCACCGGGCCGTTGCGCAACGACAACTCCTCACCGGCCGGCGGGGCCTTGATCGCCAGGCAAATGCGCATGCCCGGACCGAGCCAGTACTCCTTGCCGAGCGGTCGTGGCTCGACCGGGTTGCCGTCCAGCGCATAGATCTGCGCTTCGACGCCGGGAATGTTCAGGCGATAGGTCAGGGTGTTATCGAGGTTGAGCAGGCGTACACGGGTGATCTGCCCGGCCGGCAAGTCGATCACCGCTTGCGGCACGCCGTTGATGGTCGCCAGGCGCCCCGCTGTACCGCCACGGGCCGCTTCACGGGGAATGCTGAACTCGACGAAATTGCCGACGTCGTCGACATGCCAGCTTTTCAGGCTCAAGGTCTTCTCATACTTGAAACCGGTCGGCTCGCGTTCGTCGATGATCAAAGGGCCGACCAGGCCACGACCGAGCTCTTCACTGCTGTTCACATGCGGGTGATACCAGTAGCTGCCGGCATCCGGCACGCGGAATTTGTAATCGAAGTACTCACCCGGCAACACCGGCAATTGCGACACGTAAGGCACACCGTCCATTTCCAGCGGCAGGCGGATGCCGTGCCAGTGGATGGTGGTCGCGACCGGCAGATGGTTGATGAAGCGCACCCGTAGCCATTCACCCTGGCGCACCCGCAATTCGGTGCCCGGCGCCGACGGGCCGAAGGCCCAAGCCTGGGTCCTGTGCCCGGCTACCAGTTCCACGTCCAGCGGTGCTGCGATCAGCTCGTAGTCGTGGCCCGCCTCGGCGTCAGCCATCTTGCCCAGCCAGTAGCGCGATGCGCCCCCCGCACCGACGCCAACGACAACAAGACCGGCCAGGCCACCGAGGATTTGGCGACGGGTAAACGACATGAACTCAACTACCTCACGTATCAGCGACAGGCCCGGGGCCCGCAAAAGGCGAATACGATACACCCGCAGTTGTGAAAGAAACAGCAAAGTGGGCGTGACGACGGGCCGCAGCGGGGCCGGCAGTCTGTTCGGATCCGCCTCTGACAGCACAGATCCATCAATACCGGACACCGTGCGCCGTCATTCCTACAGATCAGGCTGTAGTCCGCAGGGCATAGTGCCGACTTCAAACCCATCCATTTCTCAAGGAGAGAGAAATGAATTCTTCAGATACAAACTCACAATTCCTACTTCCCAACTCCGACGACGTGCAGGCCCTCAAAGACCTGGTGGTCCCGTTCGTGGAAGCATGCCCCGACATGCACGACATGGCCCATATCGAAGCCCGGGGGATTCTGGACAAGTACGGTATCCAGCACATCGATCCGGACAAAGTCTGGTGGCACCGTTTCGACAACACTTCGGTGACCAGCACCAAGGCCTTCCTGTTCTGGGAACACTACCCCAAGCCCATTGAGTCGCTGACCTTGCCGCAACTGGTGATCCAGCGCTTTCAAGCCCACGATCAGGACAATGCCGACCTGCTGGACAGTGACGGTGGTTTCTACAACGAGGGGGCGAACGCCCGGATCTACAACGAAACCAACGAGGTGAAGATGTACCCAAGCGTGGTCATCAAGGACCTGTGGCGCATCAATTTTCACGACCGCTATTGGGACAAGATGGGCGCCTTCTGGCGCCAGCATTCAGACAATTTCCGCACCCTGGCCAAGCTCAATTTCATTTCCAAGGCGCTGGAGGAACACGACGGCTCACGCCTGAGCAACGAGAACCTCAAGACCGTACTCAAGGCTGTGGCCGGCCACCTCTCCTGGCCCATCACCCTCGACATGCTCCACGCCCATGAGCCACCTGCCGAAGGCCTGCGGGCCACGCCCCTGTACATCGGCAACTACTTCGCCTGCGACATACTGCGCATCATCGACCGCCAGGGTCGGCAGATCCTGTATACCCCTGGCGAAACAGATGCCTTCCATGTATTCGAAACCTCCCACGACCTGCACTGGTGGCTGTTGTGCCAGAACAACCACCCGGATAATCGCGCCCGCTTCATGGCGCACTTTCCCCTGTCGGCCCAACAACAGGATGGCGACAACGTCGGCCTGAATCACACCCTCGACCTGCTGTATTCGACCTGGGGCAAATACGACAGCAGCCTGTTCGATCAGGACGCGCCCGACATCGAGGGTGACGTCTTCAGCTGGATCCGTGACTCGGTCAGGGAACGCATGTTCGACGACGCCGATCTGTCCCTGCGCTCCAATGGCGACCTGCGGGAAAAGATGTGGATCGGTTACCTGAGCACCTTCAGTCGCCTCTTTGGCGCCATGGCCGTGGTGGGCTGGCCGGTTGCCCTCGCGGCTGTCGGCGCCGGCCTGGCCAACATCGGCCTGAACATCGACCAGGCCGTCAACGGGAAGAATACCCAGGAGCGCAAGGCCGGTGTACTCGGCGCCATCTTCAGCAGCATCGATACCCTCTTCAATGCGCTGGCGCTCGGCGGCTCGGTCGAGGTAGCGGAAGTCGGTGAAGCTAACGATGAGTTCACCCCCCAGGAGAATCTCGCCGCCGAAAACGAACACCCCAATGGCGCCCCGCCGAAAATCACCGTTGCCGCTCCTGGTCGAGCCTATGTCCTGGAAGGTGAAAACCCGCTAGCCCCGTTCGAGACCAATGAGGTACTCGATGGGTTGCAGGTAGCGGCCGAGGAAGGCCAGTACCGCAACATTTATCAGCCGGCGACGGGCGGCAACTACATCAGGATCAATGGCGACTACTACCTGGTGCGCTACGTCAACGAGTTGAAGACCTGGGTCATCATCGATCCCGCCAACCCGTTCTCGTTTTACCGCAACCTGCCGGTTCGCTTGAACGCCGCGGGTGAATGGGAACTCCTGACACGGCCCGGGCTGTGTGGCGGCGGTAGCATTTTCGGATGCTGGCCGTGGGGAAGGACGCCAGCCCCCTTACCCGACGTTGCCAGCCCCACCACTGTCTATGACGTGCCCCAAGCGTTACGGGCCGAGCTGCTGCCTATCGTCACTGACGTTCACAAAGTCAATCAACTCAGTGACGCTTACGACGACATCTTTAATCCCGGAGGCCCTCTGATGCAGTTCAAGGCCTTGAGAAAAACCTTGCATCGAGACGCTGAGGCCTACTTTCAAAACCTCCCGGAACTCCCTCCCAGGCCGACCATTCCGACCTTTGGCCCGGTGAGCCGAACCAAGGACATCATCGAGACGCTGCTCGAAGAGTCACCCGCCCTGGTAGTCGGCGAAAGCCACTCCAGTATTGGCAGCAAGCAGTTCCTGATCGAGAACATGGAAATACTCAGCAAACAAAAGGTCAAGACCTTGTACATGGAACACCTGCTCAACGACTTCCATCAGGCGGACCTGGATGTCTTCAACAGGAGCGGCGTAATGTCGAAAAACCTGAAAAGTTATCTCAAGAAACTCGATGCAGGTCATCACACCGATCCCTCTGGCCGATTCACCTTTATGAAAGTGGTCAAGGCCGCGCAGAAAAACCACATTCGCGTGCAGGCGATCGACTGTGCCGCCAGCTATCGCGTCGATAACATGTTCGAGGCAGCACACGCCCACCGGCACAAAATGATGAATTACTTTGCCAAGATCATCATCGAAGCTGACCAGGCCGCTAGAGGCCCTCATCGCTGGATTGCCTTGGTTGGCAATACCCACTCCAATACCTGGGAAGGCGTCGCGGGCGTCAGTGAACTGGAAGGAGGCATCGGACTGCGGGTAAAAAGTGCCGAGGTCGCCCAGCCCACGAGCATTGAGCAAGATCCGGGAGAATCCGGAACCAGCCGTACAGACAACACCGAGTTCATCATCAAGAACGACCTGCTCCTGCAAGTGGAATCCCCAGAGCTTGCCAGGGAACTGGTACTCGAGGCTGCACTCAATCAACCGGGCATGTTCAGCATCGAGAAGTACGGCAACCAGCTCGAATTGGTTCACCGCACCCGGGACGGCTCACTGGTGCGCACACTGATCCACTCCGACGCCACAGGCGTGTGCATCGAGCGCCCACAGTGGGGCAGCATCAATAATAAGCAATTTGCCAGCCTGGCCGACCTTTCGGATGCACTGCGCCGCAATGGCTTGAAACCCACACGCGTCCCTTGAAACGCAAAAAGCCCCGGGTCTCTCGACCCGGGGCTTCGCTTGGCACTATCGGTTTGAACCTGGTTTCACAGGTTCAATTCGATCATTCCCACTCAATGGTCGCTGGCGGCTTGCTCGACACGTCATAGGTGACGCGGGAGATGCCTTCGATTTCATTGATGATGCGGCCGCTGACGGTTTCCAGCAGTTCGTAAGGCAGGTGTGCCCAACGCGCGGTCATGAAGTCGATGGTTTCCACGGCACGCAGGGCCACGACCCAGGCGTAACGGCGGCCATCGCCAACCACGCCAACCGATTTCACCGGCTGGAACACTACGAATGCCTGGCTGACCTTGTGGTACCAGTCGGCCTTGCGCAGTTCTTCGATGAAGATGTGGTCGGCGCGACGCAGCAGGTCGGCGTATTCCTTCTTCACTTCACCGAGGATGCGCACGCCCAGGCCCGGGCCCGGGAACGGGTGACGGTAGACCATGTCGTACGGCAGGCCCAGTTCCAGGCCCAGACGACGGACTTCGTCCTTGAACAGCTCGCGCAGGGGTTCAACCAGCTTGAGGTTCATTTCTTCCGGCAGGCCACCCACGTTGTGGTGCGACTTGATCACGTGGGCCTTGCCGCTTTTCGCGCCAGCCGACTCGATCACGTCCGGGTAGATGGTGCCCTGGGCCAGGTACTTGATGTTGTCCAGCTTGCAGGATTCGGCATCGAACACGTCGATGAAGGTACGGCCGATGATCTTGCGCTTCTTCTCCGGGTCGGCTTCGCCGGCCAGGTTGCCGAGGAACTGCTCTTCGGCGTTGGCGCGGATCACCTTGACGCCCATGTTCTCGGCGAACATGGCCATCACTTGCTCGCCTTCGTGCAAGCGCAGCAGGCCGTTGTCGACGAACACGCAGGTCAGCTGGTCGCCAATGGCTTTGTGCAGCAGTGCGGCAACTACCGAGGAGTCAACACCGCCGGACAAGCCGAGCAGGACGTTGTCGGTGCCAACCTGGGCGCGAACCTGGGCGATGGCGTCTTCAGCGATTTTCGACGGGGTCCACAGGGCTTCACACTCGCAGATGTCGAGGATGAAGCGCGACAGGATGCGACCGCCCTGCTTGGTGTGGGTCACTTCCGGGTGGAACTGCACGCCGTAGTAGCCGCGAGCATCGTTGAACATACCGGCAATCGGGCAGCTCGGGGTGCTGGCCAGGATGTGGAAGTCTTCCGGCATGCGGGTGACCTTGTCACCGTGGCTCATCCACACGTCGAGGCCAAACAGGCCGTCGGCGTCGATGTGGTCTTCGATGCCGTCGAGCAGGCGGCTCTTGCCGACCACGTCAACGCGGGCATAACCGAACTCACGCAGTTCGGAACCTTCAACCTTGCCACCCAGTTGCTCGGCCATGGTCTGCATGCCGTAGCAGATACCAAAGACCGGCACGCCCAGATCGAAAACCGCTTGTGGGCAGCGCGGGCTGTTGGCTTCGTGAACCGACTCCGGGCCGCCGGCGAGGATGACGCCTTTAGGAGCGAATTCGCGGATCGCATCTTCGTCCATGTCGAACGGGTGCAGTTCGCAGTACACGCCGATTTCACGCACGCGGCGGGCGATCAGCTGGGTGTACTGGGAACCGAAGTCGAGGATCAGGATGCGGTGAGCGTGAATGTCGAGGGCCATGATTCAGTCTCGTCTAAAAAATTCGGAAACAGTCGTGATTCAGAAACAACTCGGGGCTGAATAAAACAGCCCCGGTTGCTTAGCTTGTTGCTTGAAGGCTCAACCTACGCGGTAGTTTGGCGCTTCCTTGGTGATCTGCACGTCGTGAACGTGGGATTCGGCCATGCCGGCGCCGGTGATCCGCACGAACTCAGGCTTGGTGCGCATCTCTTCGATGTCGGCACTGCCGGTGTAGCCCATCGAGGAACGCAGGCCGCCCATCAACTGGTGGATGATCGCGCTCAGGGTGCCCTTGTACGGCACACGCCCTTCGATGCCTTCCGGAACCAGCTTCTCGGCGCCTGCCGAGGAATCCTGGAAGTAACGGTCGGAGGAACCTTGAGCCTGGGACATGGCGCCCAGCGAACCCATGCCGCGATAAGCCTTGTACGAACGGCCCTGGAACAGTTCGATCTCGCCCGGCGCTTCTTCGGTACCGGCGAACATCGAGCCCATCATCACACAGGAAGCACCGGCCACGATGGCCTTGGACAGGTCACCGGAGAAACGGATACCGCCGTCGGCGATCAACGGAACGCCAGTGCCTTCAAGGGCAGCGGCAACGTTGGCGATGGCACTGATTTGCGGGACGCCGACACCGGCGACGATGCGGGTGGTGCAGATCGAGCCAGGGCCGATACCGACCTTGACTGCGTCAGCGCCAGCTTCGGCCAGGGCCTTGGCGGCAGCACCGGTGGCGATGTTGCCGCCGATAACCTGCACTTCAGGGAAGTTCTGCTTGACCCAGCGAACGCGGTCGATCACGCCTTTGGAGTGACCGTGAGCGGTGTCGACCACCACCACGTCAACGCCGGAAGCGACCAGCGCGGCAACGCGATCGCCGGTGTCTTTACCGGTGCCGACTGCAGCGCCAACACGCAGACGACCTTGATCGTCCTTGCTGGCCAGCGGGTAAGCCTTGGCTTTTTCGATGTCGTTGACGGTCATCATGCCCTTGAGAGCGAATTTGTCGTCGACGATCAGCACGCGTTCGATGCGGTGCTTGTGCAGCAGTTCGCGCACATCGTTCTTGTCGGCGCCTTCCTTGACCGTGACCAGACGCTCTTTAGGCGTCATCACTTCACGGACAGTGGCTTCCAGACGGTTCTCGAAACGCACGTCACGGGAGGTGACAATGCCGACCAGGTCGCCATTGTGCAGCACCGGAACGCCGGAGATATTGTGCATGCGGGTCAGTTCGAACAGCTCACGCACGGTAGCGTCGGCTTCAATGGTGATCGGATCCTTGACCACACCGGCTTCGTAACGCTTGACCTTGCGGACTTCGGCAGCTTGCTGCTCGATGGTCATGTTCTTGTGGATGATACCGATACCACCTTCCTGAGCCATGGCGATTGCCAGACGGGCTTCAGTGACGGTGTCCATGGCGGCGGAAACCAGTGGAATATTCAGCTCGATGCCACGGGTAAGGCGGGTCTTGAGACTGACTTCGTTAGGAAGCACCTCGGAATAACCGGGCACTAGGAGAATGTCGTCGAATGTCAGAGCTTCTTGGCTGATACGCAGCATCGCGGGGGCTCCCGAGCGGGAAAATGGAAGCGCGCCATTATAGTCAGACACCCCCTCGGGTTCAATGTAAAACTCTGTCTATTATTGGCATTACTGACATACGGAGATTGGCGCCGCCTACAATTCGACTTTCACCCAACTGACCGGCTGATCGAGCCAATCGGCGAATTCATCGATAAAGCTCTGCTTGAACCCGGCTTCAGCCCAGTTGTTGAAGATGAAACCGAGGTTGGAGAAGCCGCATTCCTGCAGAAACAGGAAGCCGTTGATGTCGTCTTCATGCCCGCATTCGGGGCAGGTGAAGTTGTCGGTACGCCCCGGCATCCAGTCTTCCAGGCTTTCGAACAGGGCTTCACCCACTTCCTTGCGGCACTCGGCGCAGCCCGCCTCTTCAAGGAAACCCTTGGCTGGCGTATAGATGCAGCGCTTGGTGATGATCTCCAGGCCATTGATCGGCTCGCCGAACGGCAGGGCTTCAGGGTGCAGGACCACTGCGCGGGCACCGTCGGCGATGGCATGGGCCATGCGGTTGCCGGTGCGGCCACAGGTGGTCAGTTCTTCCTCGATGATATTCTTGCGCACCAGCCAGCGCACGACGGCCCGGGCCCGGGGTTCGTGCACCGGCAGGGTGGAGATTTTCGGGACGATGATGCTTTGGGAATTCATGGGTACAGGCCTGAAGCTTTGATGAAGGAACTTGAGCATCCACAAATTATAGGTCGACCCAGACCTGATGCCTGGCACCGACCCTGTAGGAGCGGGCTTGCCCGCGAAGGCGGTGTGTCAGTCGAAAACATTGCTGAATGTCAGATCGCATTCGCGAGCAAGCCCGCTCCCACAGGGGATACAGGCTGGCCCACGAAGTTTTTACAGCTCTACGACAACCGCCTGCGAAGCACGGGTCGCCTTGGCGCGGGCGGCTTCGATCGATTCGTCGCGCGCCAGGGCCACACCCATGCGGCGCTGGCCGTTGACTTCAGGCTTGCCGAACAGGCGCAACGCGGTATCCGGTTCGCTCAGCGCGGCACCCAGGTTGGCGAAAGCGGTCTGGGTCGACTGCCCTTCCACCAGGATCACCGCCGAGGCCGAAGGCCCGAACTGACGGATCAACGGGATCGGCAGGCCCAGAATCGCGCGGGCGTGCAGGGCGAACTGCGACAGGTCCTGGGAGATCAGGGTCACCAGGCCGGTGTCGTGTGGGCGTGGCGAGACTTCGCTGAACCACACCTGATCACCTTTGATGAATAGCTCGACGCCAAACAGACCACGGCCACCCAGGGCTTCGGTCACAGCCTTGGCGACGCGTTCGGATTCAGCCAGGGCAACCGGGCTCATGGCTTGGGGCTGCCAGGATTCCTGGTAGTCGCCCTTCTCCTGACGGTGGCCGACCGGCGCGCAGAAGGTGGTGCCGCCGACGTGGCGCACCGTCAGCAGGGTGATTTCGTAGTCGAAATCGATGAAGCCTTCGATGATCACCCTACCTTTACCGGCACGGCCGCCTTCCTGGGCGTAGTCCCAGGCTTTCTGCACGTCATCGACGCTGCGCAGCAGGCTCTGGCCCTTGCCCGAAGAACTCATGACCGGCTTGACCACGCATGGGAACCCGAGGTCTTCAACGGCTTTGCTGTAGTCCTCGAAGGTGTCGGCAAAGTGGTACGGCGAGGTCGGCAGGTCCAGCTCTTCAGCGGCCAGGCGACGGATGCCTTCGCGGTTCATGGTCAGCTGCGCGGCGCGGGCGGTCGGAATCACGGTGAAGCCTTCGGCTTCCAGCTCCACCAGAGTCGCGGTGGCGATGGCTTCGATTTCCGGGACGATGAAGTGCGGCTTCTCGGCTTCGATCACGGCGCGCAGGGCGGCACCATCGAGCATGTTGATCACGTGGCTGCGGTGCGCCACCTGCATGGCCGGCGCGTTGGCGTAGCGGTCCACGGCAATCACTTCAACGCCCAGGCGTTGCAGCTCGATCACCACTTCCTTGCCCAACTCGCCACAGCCACACATCAATACGCGGGTCGCGGTGGGCGACAATGGAGTTCCGATACGGGTCATCTGAAGGTCCTCAAGGAGCGGATCATCGAGGGACGCGTCGCCATGCGCGCTTCCCATGGGGAGAAAGCGCGGCATTTTACATGAACTTCAGCCGACGACAGCCTGTTTGCGCAGGCGCCAGGCCATGATCAGCCACACGGCGGTGACCCCGGCGAATTTCGAACCCAGGGCGGTGAGGATCACCCCCGGCGTCAGGGCGTCGATCATGCCGAAAAAGATAAAGGTATCGAGGGGAATGCTCAGGGCCGAACTTATCCACAGGCGATCATGCAGCGGACGCTTGGTAATGCTGAACACCAGCCAGTCGATGCACTCGGAAACCGCGAACGCCGTGGCGCTGGCCAGGGCGATGGACGGATCGGAGGTGACATAGGACAACACCAGCGCCACCAGCATCGCTGCGAGGGCGCCATGCCTGAATCGGGCTTGCACCATGTCGCGCAACACAAACACCAGCCCGCCCCAGGCCGACCAGATGATGTCCAGGTGCGGCGCGGTGGAAAAGGCGTAGTTGATCAGCACGACGCTGCTGATGTAGGCGATCAGGAAGAGCATGAGGCGTGGGAATACCTGTCAATTTTGTGCACAGGATACTTCATCTTCGGTACACAAATAACCTGTGGCGAGGGAGCTTGCTCCCGTCGGGTCGCGTAGCGGCCCCGAAATCAGCACATTCACTTGAGATTTTTGGGGTTGCTTCGCAACCCAGCGGGAGCAAGCTCCCTCGCCACAGAAGCTCCGCCACTCAGCGATCGGATTTGGAAGGCAGCATCCAGATCAACCCACTGGACTTGGCCCGCTCATGACACAACCCCAGCACCTTGCGCCGCTCGTCGTTGTCCATGCGGCTCCAGCGGGTAATCTCCTCCACCGTGCGTTGGCAACCGGTGCAGATGTCATCGTCATCCAGCGCACAAATGTTCACGCAGGGCGATGCTACCGGACGTTCAGTGGCAGTCATTCTTCCTGCTCGGCCAGGTCGCGGGCATAGCGCTGCGAGTTGTGCACGTAGTGAGCAGCGCTGGCTTCCAGCATCCTGATTTGCGGCTCGGTCAATTCGCGCACCACTTTGCCGGGCGACCCCATGACCAGCGATCCGTCCGGAATCTCCTTGCCTTCGCCGATCAGTGAATTGGCGCCGATGATGCAGTTCTTGCCGATCTTCGCGCCATTGAGAATCACCGCGTTAATGCCGATCAGGCTGTAGTCGCCGACGGTGCAGCCGTGGAGCATGGCGTTGTGGCCGATGGTCACGCCAGTGCCGATGGTCAGCGGGTAGCCCATGTCGGTGTGCATCACGGTGCCGTCCTGGACGTTGCTGTTCTTGCCGATCAGGATCAATTCGTTGTCGCCGCGCAATACGGCGTTGAACCAGACGTTGGCGCCCTCATCCAGCTTGACCTTGCCCACCAGCACGGCATTGGGTGCGACCCAGCTCTGTGGATGGGTTTCGACGCGGGCGTCGCCCAGGCGGTATTTCATTGTGGTATTCCTCAAGGCTCAGGCAGGCTTTTTTCAGCGAAATCAGGATTCAGGCCATTCGAACGATGGCGTCAGATATTGATAAAGCTTTTGGGAGGCTGATGCAGGCTGATTTTGGCGTCATACAGCAGGTTGATCAACTCGACGATCATGATCGCCGTCAGCCCCCAGATCTTGTATTCGCCAAAGCGATAGCTCGGCACGTACCAGCTGCGGCCCTGATAATCGATACGATGGGTATGTTCGCGGGGGTCTTTGCGGAAGAACTCCAGGGGTACGCTGAACACCGCAGCGATCTCGGCATCGTTGGCCCGGTATTCGACAAAATCCGGGATCACCCCGACATAGGGTGTGACCTTGATGCCATGCAGGCTGATCAGCGGGCTGAGCGGGCCGATCACCTCGACCAGCCCCGGCGGCAGGCCGATCTCTTCTTCGGCTTCACGCAGGGCGGTGAAAATCAGGTCGGGGTCTTCGGGGTCACGGCGTCCGCCGGGAAAGGCGACTTCGCCGCCATGGGTCGACAGGCCGCTGGCACGCAGGGTCAACACCAGCTCGGGTTCGTCACTGCGAGTGATGGGCACCAGCACCGCGGCCTCGGGAAAACGACGGTCGGTCTCCAGTGTGCGTGGAGTGTGGTTACTAACCCGATGCAGTAGCTCATCCAGCATGAGTGTTCTCGATCTGTGCCTTACCCGGCATCATGCACCAATCGCTGCGGTCGCCCAACCCCCGCAACCGCCCCATGTCGCGAAACGACAACTTGCCGACCGGCACTGCCGCACGCCAAGATAGGCGCAGCATTCAGGAACCCCAGCATGAAATTTTGCAGCCAGTGCGGTAACCCGGTGACCCAGCGCATTCCCGAAGGCGATTCGCGCCTGCGTTTTGTTTGCGACAGCTGTCACGCCATTCACTACCAGAACCCCAACATCGTCGCCGGCTGCGTGGCGACCTGGGGCACCCAGGTGTTGCTGTGCCGGCGGGCCATCGAGCCACGTCGCGGCTACTGGACCCTGCCCGCCGGTTTCATGGAGAACGGCGAGACCATCGAACAGGCCGCCATTCGCGAAACCGCCGAGGAAGCCTGCGCCCGGGTGCGCAACCTGAGCATCTATACCCTGATCGACGTGCCGCACATCAGCCAGGTGCATGTGTTCTTCCGTGCCGAACTGGCCGACCTGGACTTTTCTGCCGGCCCCGAGAGCCTGGAAGTGCAACTATTCGACGAAGCGGACATTCCATGGGATGAGCTGGCTTTCCGCACGGTGGGCCGTACCTTAGAATGCTTCTTCGCTGACCGGCGGACCGAGGTCTATCCCGTTCGGTCTGAATCGATCCCGCCACTTGCTCAGCCTGCCATTATCTGATGTCATCTCGGCATCACTCAAAGGCGCCGAAAGACCGCCCGAACGCGGCACGAGCCTGCGGCAGCTCCTGCAAAAACTTCTATACATAAATAGTCGCGACACCTCCTGGGGAATCGTTTCAATGCGCTGGTTGCTTGCCCTGTTCTGTTTGTCGTTCGTCACGGTGTCCCAGGCTTCTGCCGTGGAAACCCTGGACGGCAAGGTCATCGAGAAGATCCTGATTCTCAAGTCTTCCCATCAATTGCAATTGATCAATGACGGCAAGCCGCTCAAGACCTATCGCATTTCCCTGGGCAAGCGCCCCAAGGGGCCCAAGCTGATGGAAGGCGACAAGCGCACCCCGGAAGGTTTCTACTGGGTCGACTGGCGCAAGGTCAGCGACCGCTTCAACCTGGCGATGCACATTTCCTATCCGAACATCAGCGACTCTGCCCGCGCCCGTCGTGAAGGCGTCGAACCCGGTGGCATGATCATGATCCACGGCACCCCGGACAGCGAAGACACCCCCGAAGACCTGTTCCATACCCTGGACTGGACCGACGGCTGCATCGCCATGCGCAACATGGACATGCGCGAAGTCTGGAACCTGGTGCCGGACGGCACGATGATCGAAATCCGCCCGTAATTCCCCCACGACCATTGGTCGCCCGCAAAAAATAAATTCAAAAGATCGCAGCCTTCGGCAGCTCCCACAGGGTGAATACCATTTCGCTCTGCAGGCGCTGCCGCAGGCTGCGATCTTTGTCGCTTCAAAGCCCACCACTAATACCACTTCAAACCAACCCCCATTCCAATCGGCCGACAAGGCAGGCTTTCCTACACAAACAGCAAAACCCTGACGTTGACATGGTATTCAAGTGGTATTAGTTTTCGCCCATTCACGGGCAAAAACATTCCAATATCCGCCCCGGACACCCGCCATGAACGATCTCCAGGCCCTGCGCCCCGACGACACCCAACCCACGCCGTTGTACCTGCAACTGGCACGCAACCTGGAAGCGGCGATCCACGCCGGCCAGTGGAAAGCCGAGCAGGCGATGCCATCGGAACGCAATCTGAGCGAGACGCTGGGCATCTCCCGCGTCACCGCCCGCAAGGCGCTGGAAGTGTTGTTCGAACAAGGCCTGATCCGCCGCAACCAGGGTTCCGGCACCTTCATCACGCCGCGCCTCGAACAACCGTTGTCGCGCCTTTCCGGCTTCAGTGAAATGCTCCGCCTCAAGGGTTTCGTGCCCGGCTCGCAATGGCTGGAGCGGGAAATTACCCTGCCGACCCACGAAGAGCTGATCCGCCTCGGCCTGTCGCCCAACGACAAGGTTGCGCGCCTCAAACGCCTGCGCAAGGCCGACGACACGGTGATGGCCATCGAGATGAGCACCCTGCCCGCCTCGATCATTCCCAAACCGCAGGCGGTGGGCGATTCCCTCTACGAGTTCCTCGACGGCATCGGCAAGCCGGTTGTCCGCGCCCTGCAGCACATCCAGGCGATCAACGCCTCGGACGAGTTCGCCGCACTGGTGGGCATCGCCCCCGGCACCGCCATGTTGCTGATGACCCGGGTCGGCTACCTCGAGGACAACACGCCCATCGAAGTCACCGACACCTATTGCCGTAACGACTACTACGACTTTGTCGCAGAGCTCCGTAGATAAAGAGCTGTGTCGCTAAACACCGAGATCCCGATCATGTCCGAAGACAACATCCTCACCGCCCACGGCTGGGTTCGCGGCCGACTGGTGCACGAACACGGCAAAGTCGTGTCGATCGAAGGCCAGCCCTGCGATCCGGCGGACAACGATCTGCCGTACCTGCTGCCGGGTTTCATCGACCTGCACGTTCACGGAGGCGGCGGCAAAGACATCATGGAGGGCACGCCGGCCTTCGAAACCATCACCCGAACCCACGTGCGCTTCGGCACTACGTCGCTGCTGGCCACCACCATGACCGCACCGAACGAAGAGATCTTGCGCGTGCTCAAGGCCGTCGGCGAATTCTGTGAGCAGCGGCCCCAAGGCTGCGCCCGGGTGCTCGGCGTGCACCTCGAAGGCCCCTACATCAACCCCGGCAAACTCGGCGCGCAGCCCAACTTCGCCCACACCGCGCTGATGGCCGAAGTCGAAGCGTACCTGGCGCTCGCCCCTATCCGGGTGATCACCATTGCCCCGGAAATCGCCGGTCACGATGCCTTGATTCGCGACCTCAGCAGCCGCGGCGTTCGCATGCAGATCGGCCACACCCTGGGCAGTTACGAGGAAGGCGTGGCCGCGCTGGAGGCCGGTGCCAGCAGTTTCACCCACCTCTACAACGCCATGAGCCCGCTGCATCACCGCGAACCGGGAATCGTCGGCGCCGCGTTGGCCCACGCCAAATTCGCTGAACTGATCCCGGACTTGCTGCACGTGCACCCCGGCGCCATCCGCGTGGCCCTGCGTTCGATTCCGTGCCTGTATTGCGTCACTGACTCGACTGCGGCCGCCGGCATGCCCGATGGCGAGTACAAGCTCGGCAGCCACACCGTGACCAAATGCCTGGGCGGCGTGCGCCTGCCCGACGGCACCCTGGCCGGCAGCACCCTGACCATGGATCAGGCCCTGCGCAACCTGGTGAAGATCGGGCTGCCCATCGCCGAAGCCTCGCAGCGCCTGTCGCAATTCCCCGCCGACTACCTCGGCATCACCGAACGCGGGCGCCTGCAACCGGGGGCCTGGGCCGACTGCGTGCGGCTGGATCGCTCACTGAAACTGACCGCCGTGATGGTCGAAGGAGAAGACATTGACTTCAAAAATGCTTGAAGAGGCGCTGTCCTCGTTCGAGGCCGTGCAGGCCCAGTTGCAAAAACTCGACCCGCAGATGATCGAGATCGCCGGGCGCCTGCGTCGTCAGCCGCCACAAGTGGCCATGACCGTGGCGCGCGGCAGCTCCGACCACGCCGCCAGCTACTTCGCCTACCTGACCATGCAACTGCTGGGCATCCCGGTGGCATCGCTGCCGATGTCGGTGGTGACCATGCAGCAAGCGCCATTGAAGGTCAGCGGCCAGGTGGCATTCGCCTTTTCGCAATCGGGGCAAAGCCCGGACCTGGTCAACAGCCTGCGCCTGTTGCGCAAGCGCGGCGCCCTGAGCATTTCGATGGTCAACGCAGAAGAATCGCCGCTGGAAGCTGCCTGCGAATTCAGCCTGCCGCTGTGTGCCGGCACCGAAAGTAGCGTCGCCGCGACCAAGAGCTTCATCGCCACCCTCAGCGCCAGCGCCCGATTGATTGGCCACTGGAAAGAAGACACCGAACTGCTCGAGGCCGGTTCTGCCTTGCCCGAGGGCCTGCGCCACGCCGCGCAACAGGACTGGAGCCCGGCCATCGACGCCTTGCGCGATTGCCAGCGATTGATGGTGATCGGCCGTGGCGCCGGTTTCGCCATCGCCCAGGAAGCGGCCCTCAAGTTCAAGGAGACCTCGGCGATCCAGGCCGAAGCCTTCAGCAGCGCCGAAGTCCGTCACGGTCCGATGGCCTTGATCGGCGACAACTACCCGCTGCTGGTGTTTGCCCCACGGGGTGCCGAACAGGCCGGTTTGCTGAGCCTGGCCGCCGATATGCGCCAGCGCGGCGCCCGTGTCCTGCTGGCCGCGCCGGATGACGTGCTTGAACGCGACCTGACCCTGACCCGCGCCGAGCACCCGGCCCTCGACCCGATTCTCGCGATCCAGAGTTTCTACGTGATGGCCGCCGGCCTGGCTGTGGCCCGCGGAATGGACCCGGACCAGCCGCGACACCTGAGCAAAGTGACACGCACCCATTGAGTCCGACTCGAAACGATTTCCTGATGAGACCGAGCCATGCATAACAACAATAAAGAGCTGACCTTAAGCGCCCCGCTCAGCGGCCCGGTGCTCACGCTCGCCAAAGTCCCGGACCCGGTGTTTGCCAGCGGCGCCATGGGTGACGGCATCGCCATCGATCCGCTCAACGACACACTCCACGCCCCCTGCGCCGGCGTGGTGGTGCATGTCGCCCGCACCGGTCACGCGGTAACCCTGCGTGCCGACAACGGCGCGGAATTGCTCCTGCACCTGGGGCTCGACACGGTCGAGTTGCAGGGCCAGGGCTTCTCGATGCTGGTCAAGGAAGGCGCGCGTGTCGCCAACGGCCAGCCGCTGCTGCGCTACGACCTCGACAAGGTCGCGCAACAGTGCAAAAGCCTGGTCAGCCTGCTGATCCTCACCAACAGCCAGGACTTTCAGGCACGGCCCATCACCCTCAAGTCAGTCAAGGTCGGCGAGCCGCTGCTGCACATTATTCGTCGACAGACGTCAAGCGCACAGGTGGATACCGAGTTTGCTGGCGCAGAGATTGTCGGTCTGGTGCGCATTGCTCACCGTGGCGGTCTGCACGCGCGGCCGGCTGCGTTGATCCGTCAGACCGCGCAAGGATTCAAAAGCAAATCGCAGCTGCATTTCGCCGGCAAGTCGGCCACCTGCGACAGCCTGATCGGCCTGATGGGGCTGGCCATCGGCGAGCAGGCGGAGGTCCAGGTCAGTTGCCATGGCCCGGATGCCGAAGCTGCGCTGCAAGCCTTGCTGACCGCGTTATCCACAGCCCTGGCCGAAGACCACCACGCTGCCGCGCCAGCAACGATTGCCCAACGCAATCGTCCCGCCGAAGCCGGCGTGTTACACGGCGTCTGCGCGGCACCCGGCCTGGTCGGCGGACCTCTGTTTCGCCTGAATGCGATCAGCCTGCCGCTGGATGCCGGCCAACATGATCGGCTGCAACAACAGCAAGTGCTGGACGCGGCACGGAGCCAGGTGCGCAGCGAAATCGAACACACGCTGGCCTTGGCGAAAAAACACAGGGACACCGCGGAGGAGGCGATTTTCGCCGCACACCTGGCGCTGCTCGAAGACCCGGCCTTGCTGGACGCCGCCAGTCAAACCATTGCCCAGGGCACGGCCGCGACCCACGCCTGGAGCCAGGCCATCGACGCGCAATGCGAAGTCCTCCAGCAAACCGGCAGCACGCTGCTGGCCGAACGCGCCAACGACCTGCGCGACCTCAAGCAACGGGTACTGCGCGCATTGCTCGGCGATACCTGGCATTACGACGTGCCGGCCGGCGCCATCGTCGCGGCCCATGAACTGACGCCTTCCGATTTACTGCAACTGAGCCAGCAAGGCGTCGCCGGGCTGTGCATGGCCGAAGGTGGCGCGACCTCCCACGTCGCGATTCTGGCCCGGGGCAAAGGTCTGCCGTGCATGGTCGCACTGGGTTCGACGCTGCTCGATCAGCAACAGGGGCAACCGGTGGTGCTGGACGCCGACGGCGGCCGCCTCGAACTGACACCCAGCACACAGCGCCTGACCGACGTGCGCCAGCTGCAACAGCAACAGCAACAACGCCGGGCCGAACAGCAGGCCCAGGCCCACACACCTGCGCTGACCAGCGATGGCCTGCGCATCGAAGTCGCCGCCAATGTGGCGTCTAGCACGGAAGCGGCAGACGCATTGGCCAATGGCGCCGACGGCGTCGGCTTGCTGCGTACCGAGTTTCTCTTCGTCGACCGCCACACCGCCCCGGACGAACAGGAACAACTCCACGCCTATCAAGCGGTGCTCGATGCCATGGGCGACAAGTCGGTGATCATCCGCACCATCGATGTCGGCGGCGACAAGCAACTGGACTACCTGCCACTGCCCGCTGAGGCCAACCCGGTGCTCGGTCTGCGCGGCATTCGCCTGGCCCAGGTTCGTCCTGAACTGCTCGACCAGCAACTGCGCGCGCTGTTGCACCTGCGTCCGTTGTCACGCTGCCGGATCCTGCTGCCAATGGTCACTGAAGTCGATGAACTGCTGCACATCCGCCAGCGCCTCGATGCCTTGTGCGGCGAACTCGGCCTGGCGCAACGCCCGGAGCTGGGGGTGATGATCGAGGTTCCGGCCGCCGCACTGCTGGCCGAGCAACTGGCCGAACACGCGGACTTCCTGTCCATCGGCACCAACGACCTGTCGCAATACACCCTGGCCATGGACCGCGACCACGCTGGGCTCGCTGCGCGCGTCGATGCGCTGCATCCGGCACTGTTGCGGCTGATCGCCCAGACCTGCGCCGGTGCGGCGCAGCACAACCGTTGGGTGGGCGTGTGCGGCGCACTGGCGTCCGATCCATTGGCCACGCCGGTGCTGATCGGCCTGGGCGTCAGTGAGTTGTCGGTGAGCCCGGTACAGGTCGGTGAAATCAAGGACCGCGTGCGTCATCTCGACGCCAGCGAATGCCGGCGCATCAGCCACGACCTGCTCAAGTTGAGCAGCGCCAGCGCGGTGCGTCACGCCTGTCACCAGCATTGGCCTCTGAGCTAAAGAACAACAAGAATCCACGGAGAACCGCCATGTACCAACTTTTCATCGAAGGCCTGCAACGCCTCGGCCGCGCGCTGATGCTGCCGATCGCGATCCTGCCGATTGCCGGCCTGCTGCTGCGCCTGGGCGATACCGACCTGCTGAACATCGCGATCATCCACGACGCCGGCCAGGTGATCTTCGCCAACCTGGCGATGATCTTCGCCATCGGCATCGCGGTCGGTTTCGCCAAGGACAACAACGGTACGGCGGGGCTTGCCGGGGTGATCGGCTACCTGGTGATGATCTCCACCCTCAAGGTGCTCGACCCGAGCATCAACATGGGCATGCTCGCCGGGATCGTCAGCGGCCTGATGGCCGGCGCGCTGTACAACCGCTTCAAGGACATCAAGCTGCCGGAGTACCTGGCGTTCTTCGGCGGCCGGCGTTTTGTGCCGATTGCCACCGGGTTCGCCGCCGTGGGCCTGGGCGTGGTGTTCGGCTACATCTGGCCGCCGATCCAGCACGGCATCAACAGCTTCGGCACGCTGATGATGGAAAGCGGCAGCTTCGGCGCGTTCGTCTTCGGCGTGTTCAACCGCCTGCTGATCGTCACCGGCCTGCACCACATCCTCAACAACATGGCGTGGTTCGTGTTCGGCAACTTCACCGACCCCACCACCGGCGCGCTGGTGACCGGCGATCTGTCGCGCTACTTCGCCGGCGACCCGAAAGGTGGCCAGTTCATGACCGGCATGTTCCCGATGATGATCTTCGGCCTGCCCGCCGCCTGCCTGGCGATGTACCGCAACGCCCTGCCGGAACGGCGCAAGGTGATGGGCGGGATCTTCCTGTCGATGGCGTTGACCGCGTTCCTGACCGGCGTCACCGAGCCGATCGAATTCGCCTTCATGTTCCTCGCGCCGCTGCTGTATCTGCTGCATGCGTTGTTGACCGGCCTGTCGATGGCGATCACCAATGCCCTGAACATCCACCTGGGTTTCACCTTCTCCGGCGGCTTCATCGACATGATCCTTGGCTGGGGCAAGTCCACCAACGGCTGGATGGTGTTCCCGGTGGGCCTGGCGTATGCCGTGATCTATTACGTAGTGTTTGATTTCTGTATCCGCCGCTTCGACCTGAAAACCCCGGGGCGTGAAGATGCCGCCACCGTCGAGAAGACTGTAGTTGCCGACAACGAGCGCGCCGGGGCTTACATCAAGGCCTTGGGCGGTGCCGAAAACCTGATCACCGTCGGCGCCTGCACTACGCGCTTGCGCCTGGACATGGTGGATCGCAACAAGGCCTCGGATACCGACCTGAAAGCTCTCGGCGCCATGGCCGTGGTGCGTCCGGGCAAGGGCGGGAGTTTGCAGGTGGTGGTGGGGCCAATGGCCGATGCCATTGCCGATGAGATTCGCCTGGCGATGCCGGCGCTGGGTCGGGCCTTGGTGTCGTCACCAGCGGCAGAAATCGACGCACCCAAACCCGCCGCCGTGGTGACACCCGAGGCGCAGCAATGGCTCAGCGCCCTGGGCGGTGGTGACAATGTGCTGCAACTCGATTGCATCGCCATGACCCGAATTCGCCTGCAACTGGCCAATGGCAAAGCGTTGTCGGAGTGTGATTTGAAAGCACTGGGCTGTCAGGGAGTCAGCCAGTTGGAAGGTGGCGTGTGGCATCTGTTGGTTGGCGACAAGGCGCCGAGCTTGAGTGATGCGCTGGAAGCATTGGTCAATCGCAGTGAGGTGAGTGCCAAGGTTTAGATCCTCGGTGCCTGATAGGCCGCCATCGCGAGCAGGCTCACTCCTACATTTGCTCTGCGTACACCGCACCACTGTAGGAGCGAGCCTGCTCGCGATGAGGCCCTCACTGACACCACTGAATCCTGAGCAACAAAAAACCCGCTGAAATCTCTTTCAGCGGGTTTCTCATTTCAGCAGCCAGGAAGATCAGAAATCCTCCAACCGCCACACCTCATAAGCCGGTGTCTCGTAGGGATGGCTCTGTTTCAGAGCCGCCACCACCGAGTGGATCAACTCATCGGCCACCACCAGCTCAACCTTCCATTCCTCGACCTGCTCGACCTGCCCCGCTTCGCCAATGAACGGCTGACTGCCGTCCAGTGGACGAAACTGACCCAGGCCCAACACCTGCCATGCACAGTGGTCGTAAGCACCGATTCGACCGCCACCGGCGGCGAAGACGGCACTCTTCACGTCTTCGACGTGACTGGTTGGAACGAAAAAGCTGAGCTTGTACACGGCGCTTAGTTCACCCGCTTTTAGTTTACCCAGACCCGAGCATTACGGAACATGCGCATCAACGGTGCATCTTCGTTCCAGTCATCCGAACGCCACGAGTTCTGCACGGCACGGAACACACGCTCCGGGTGCGGCATCATGATGGTCACGCGACCGTCGCGGCTGGTCAGGCCGGTGATCCCGCGCGGCGAGCCGTTCGGGTTGGCCGGGTAGCTTTCGGTGACCTTGCCGTGGTTGTCGACGAAACGCATCGCCACGCAACCGGACAGATCGGCTTCCAGTAGTGCTTCTTCGCTGGAGAACTCGGCATGACCTTCGCCGTGAGCAATGGCGATCGGCATGCGCGAACCGGCCATGCCTTGCAGGAAGATCGAGTTCGACTCCTGGATCTGCACCATGGCAACACGCGCTTCGAACTGCTCGGAACGGTTGCGCACGAAGTGCGGCCAGAACTCGCTGCCCGGGATCAGCTCGTGCAGGTTGGACATCATCTGGCAACCGTTGCACACGCCGAGGGTGAAGCTGTCGTTGCGTTCGAAGAAGCCCTGGAACGCATCGCGGGCACGGCTGTTGAACAGCGCGGATTTCGCCCAGCCTTCACCGGCACCCAATACGTCGCCGTAAGAGAAGCCGCCGCAAGCGACCATGCCCTTGAACTCGTTCAGGTCGACACGGCCGGCCAGAATGTCGCTCATGTGCACGTCGATCGCGTTGAACCCGGCGCGGTCGAACGCGGCCGCCATTTCCACCTGACCGTTGACGCCCTGCTCACGCAGTACGGCAACCTGTGGGCGAATGCCTTTCTTGATGTAAGGCGCGGCGATGTCCTGGTTGATGTCGTAGCTCAGCTTGACGCTCAGGCCCGGGTTCTCTTCTTCCAGCAGCACGTCGAACTCTTGCTCGGCGCAGTTGGCGTTGTCACGCAGACGCTGGATCTGGTAGCTGGTCTCG
This sequence comes from Pseudomonas sp. GL-R-26, assembly GCF_019947365.1. NCBI lineage: Bacteria > Pseudomonadati > Pseudomonadota > Gammaproteobacteria > Pseudomonadales > Pseudomonadaceae > Pseudomonas > Pseudomonas sp. GL-R-26. The sequence continues at coordinate 246,702 of NZ_JAGYGI010000003.1, forward strand.
GCCCACTGGCGTTGCAGCAGACGACGCTGGCCTTCGAACACGGTTTCGCCGTTGAAGGTGATGCTGATCTCGCCGTTGTTCATCGGCTGACCGACCACCGATACGCAATCACCCAGACCGGCAGCGCTGAACTGCGCGAGGATGTCCGGGGTGGCGTCCTGGCGAACCTGGATCACGGCGCCCAGTTCTTCGTTGAACAGAATCGCGGCGATGTCGGCCGAAGTTTCTGCCAGACCGTCGAGGTTCAGGCTCAGGCCGCAGTGACCGGCGAACGCCATCTCGACAACGCTGGTCAGCAGACCACCGTCGGAACGGTCGTGGTAAGCCAGCAGGTGACCGTCGGCGTTGAGGCCCTGGATCACCGCGAAGAAGGCTTTGAGGTCTTCGGCGTCATCGACGTCCGGAGCCTGCTTGCCGAGCTTGCCGTGAACCTGTGCCAGGATCGAGGCACCCATGCGGTTCTGGCCGCGGCCCAGGTCGATCAGGATCAGGTCGGTGGTGCCCTTGTCCATGCGCAGTTGCGGGGTCAGGGTCTGACGGATGTCAGTCACTGGCGCGAAACCGGTCACGATCAGGGACATCGGCGAAGTCACGGACTTGTCCACGCCTTCGTCGTTCCAGCGGGTGGCCATGGACATCGAGTCCTTGCCCACCGGAATGGTGATGCCCAGCTCAGGGCACAGTTCCATGCCGACCGCTTTCACGGTGTCGTACAGGCGTGCGTCTTCACCCGGGTGACCGGCAGCGGACATCCAGTTCGCCGACAGCTTGATGTCGGAGATCTTGCCGATGCGCGAAGCGGCGATGTTAGTCAGGGTTTCGCCGATGGCCATGCGGCCCGACGCCGGAGCGTCCAGCAGTGCCAGCGGAGTACGCTCGCCCATGGCCATGGCTTCACCGGTGTAGACGTCGAAGCTGGTGGCGGTGACGGCAACGTCGGCCACCGGAACCTGCCACGGGCCGACCATCTGGTCACGAGCCACGAGGCCGGTGATGGTGCGGTCGCCGATGGTGATCAGGAAGCTCTTGCTGGCCACGGCCGGGTGATGCAGGACGCGCTCGACGCAGTTGGCGATGTCGAGGGTCGACGGATCGAAATCGTCGCCCAGTTCGTTTTCACGAACCACCGAACGGTGCATGCGTGGAGCCTTGCCCAGCAGCACTTCCAGTGGCATGTCCACCGGGCTGTTGCCGAAGTGGCTGTCGGTCACGGTCAGCTGCGGTTCAGCAGTGGCTTCGCCGACTACGGCAAACGGGCAACGCTCACGTTCGCAAATCGCCTTGAAGCGCTCGAAGTCAGCCGGGCCGACCGCCAGAACGTAACGTTCCTGGGATTCGTTGGACCAGATTTCGTGCGGGGCCATGCCCGGCTCGTCGTTTGGAATGTTGCGCAGTTCGAAACGGCCACCACGGTCGCCATCGTTGACCAGCTCCGGGAAGGCGTTGGACAGACCGCCCGCACCCACGTCGTGGATGAAGCTGATCGGGTTCTTGTCGCCTAGTTGCCAGCAACGGTCGATGACTTCCTGGCAGCGACGCTCCATTTCCGGGTTTTCGCGCTGTACCGACGCGAAGTCCAGGTCTGCCGAGCTGGTGCCGGTGGCCATGGAGGAAGCCGCGCCGCCGCCCAGGCCGATCAGCATCGCCGGGCCGCCGAGCACGATCAGCTTGGAGCCGACCAGGATCTCGCCTTTCTTGACGTGTTCTTCACGGATGTTGCCCATGCCGCCAGCCAGCATGATCGGCTTGTGGTAACCGCGAACTTCGTCACCGTGCGGGGTGGTGATCGACTGTTCGAAGGTACGGAAGTAACCGGTCAGGGCCGGACGACCGAATTCGTTGTTGAACGCAGCGCCGCCCAGCGGGCCTTCGATCATGATGTCCAGCGCAGTAACGATGCGCTCAGGCTTGCCGTACGGCACTTCCCACGGCTGTTCGAAGCCCGGGATCTGCAGGTTCGACACGGTGAAACCGGTCAGGCCAGCCTTCGGCTTGGCACCGCGACCGGTCGCGCCTTCGTCGCGGATTTCGCCGCCGGAACCGGTGGATGCGCCCGGGAACGGGGCAATCGCGGTCGGGTGGTTGTGGGTCTCGACCTTCATCAGGATGTGCACCGGTTCCTGCACCGCGCCGTACTGGCGGGTCTCAGGGTCCGGGAAGAAACGACCGGCCACGGAGCCGACGATCACCGAAGCGTTGTCCTTATAAGCCGACAGAACGCCTTCGCTGTGCATCACGTAGGTGTTCTTGATCATGCCGAACAGGCTTTTTTCCTGGCTCTGGCCGTCGATGTCCCAACTGGCGTTGAAGATCTTGTGGCGGCAGTGCTCGGAGTTCGCCTGGGCGAACATCATCAGTTCGATGTCGTGCGGGTTGCGCTTCAAGCCGACGAAGGCGTTGACCAGGTAGTCGATCTCGTCTTCGGCCAGGGCCAGGCCCAGCTCGGTGTTGGCTTTTTCCAGCGCGGCGCGGCCGCCACCCAACACGTCGATCGCGGTCAGGGGTTTTGGCTCGGCGTGGCTGAACAGGCCGGCGGCCTGTTCGAGGTTGCCCAGGACGATCTGGGTCATGCGGTCGTGCAGGCCGTCGGCGATCAGCTGGGCTTCAGCGTCGCTGAACTGGCCGGCCACGTAGAACGCGATACCGCGCTCCAGGCGCTGGATTTTCGCCAGGCCACAGTTACGGGCTATGTCGCTGGCCTTGCTCGACCACGGAGAGATGGTGCCGAAACGCGGCAGCACCAGAAACAGACGACCGGTCGGTTCTTGTACCGGAACGCTTGGACCGTACTTCAGAAGGCGCGCAAGCACCTGCTGTTCGTCGCCGGTCAGGACGCCCGTAACTTCGGCGAAGTGAGCGAATTCAGCATACAGGCCACTGACAGCCGGAACCTTCTGGCTCAGTTGCTCAAGGAGTTTGCTGTGGCGAAAGGCAGAAAGGGCAGGAGCGCCGCGCAGGATCAACATCTTCGGGACAGCCTCGGGAAGGGGTGTGCTTTGAGGCCGTGCATTCTAGCCTAAACAGCCCGCGACATCACCCGAAACGCTACGCACGGTTGCACTCGGGTGTCGTTCTGTGTTTCTGCCTCGAAAGTCAGGTTAATTGGGCGTGTGACGACAGCTTATTTTTACTGTAACAAAATGCAGAAAAGGCCCATTCCTGCGGGGTTTCTGCCGGTTTTGTGATCTCTAGCAGACAACCCCCTCACTGTCGAGATATGGCGCCCGTGGTCCTTTGCGTATACTGCGCAGATGTTTTTCCCAACGGCTTTGCGTCCGCGGTATGCCAAATGGCTGATCGCAACCGGACTCTTCCTGATGCTCGGTGGCTGTGTTGATAAACCCAACACGCTCGAGCGCGTAAAGGAGGATGGTGTGCTGCGGGTGGTTACCCGAAACAGCCCTGCCACCTACTTTCAGGATCGCAACGGTGAAACCGGCTTCGAATACGAGCTGGTGAAGCGCTTCGCCGACGATCTGGGGGTGGAGCTGAAGATCGAGACCGCCGACAACCTCGATGACCTGTTCAACCAGGTCGGCAAGCCCAATGGCCCGGTGCTGGCGGCGGCCGGTCTGGTCAGCAGCGAAGAACGCAAGAAGCAGGTGCGCTTCTCCCACTCCTACCTGGAAGTCACCCCACAGATCATCTACCGCAACGGTCAGTCACGACCGACCGATGCGAAAGACCTGGTGGGCAAGAAGATCATGGTGCTCAAGGGCAGCACCCACGCCGAACAGCTCGCGCAACTGAAACAGAAATTTCCCGGCATCGAATACGAAGAGTCTGACGCGGTCGAGGTCGTCGATCTCCTGCGCATGGTGGACGAAGGTCAGATCGACCTGACACTGGTCGACTCCAACGAAGTGGCAATGAACCAGGTGTACTTCACCAACATCCGGGTCGCCTTCGACCTCGGTGACGCCAGCAACCAGAGCTGGGCCGTCGCACCGGGCGACGACAACAGCCTGCTCAACGAAATCAACGACTACCTCGACAAGGTCAAGAAGAACGGCACCCTGCAACGCCTCAAGGACCGCTACTACGGGCATGTCGACGTCCTCGGCTACATGGGCGCCACCACGTTTGCCCAACACTTGCAGCAACGCCTGCCCAAGTACGAACAGCACTTCAAGTCGTACGCCAAGAAAGAGAAAGTCGACTGGCGCCTGCTCGCGGCCATCGGGTACCAGGAGTCGTTGTGGCAACCGGCGGTCACATCCAAGACCGGCGTGCGCGGCCTGATGATGCTGACCCAGAACACCGCACAGGCCATGGGCGTGTCCAACCGACTGGACCCCAAGCAGAGCATCATGGGCGGCGCCAAGTACCTGGCCTACATGAAAGACCAGCTCGACGATTCGATTCAGGAACCGGACCGGACCTGGTTTGCCCTGGCAGCCTACAACGTCGGCAGCGGCCACCTGGATGACGCGCGTAAACTGGCGGCCAAGGAAGGCTTGAACCCGGACAAATGGCTGGACGTGAAGAAGATCCTGCCGCGCCTGTCGGAAAAGAAGTGGTACAGCAAAACCCGTTACGGCTACGCCCGTGGCGGCGAACCGGTGCATTTCGTGGCGAACATCCGTCGCTACTACGACATTCTGACCTGGGTCACGCAGCCGCAGCTTGAAGGCGATCAGGTCGCCGAGGGCAAACTGCTTGTTCCGGGGATCGACAAGACCAAGCCTGCTCAAGAGCCTTCACCGCTCTAACAGAACAACCGAGATCAAATGTGGGAGCGGCGGTGCGACGATTCGACTTGCTCGCGAAAGCAGTGTGCCAGCCAACAGAGATGTTGAATGATAAACCGCTTTCGCGAGCAAGCCCGCTCCCACAGGGTTTGGTGTCGTTCTTCAGGCTTTGGCAGCCGCCAGAATCAACGCCTTCATCTCCGAAACAGCCGACTTGAAGCCAACGAACAGCGCATGGGCCACCAGCGCATGGCCGATGTTCAGCTCGTTGATGCCCTTGATCGCCGCCACGGCTTCAACGTTGTGATAGTGCAGGCCATGGCCGGCATTGACGATCAGCCCCTGGGCCAGGCCGAAGGCCACGCCATCGGCCACACGCTTGAGTTCTTCGGCGACTTCGGTCGGTGTCTCGGCATCGGCATAACGCCCGGTGTGCAGCTCGATGGCCGGCGCGCCGACACGGCGGGAGGCTTCGATCTGGCGCTCATCGGCGTCAATGAACAGCGACACTTCGGAGCCGATCTTCGACAGGCGCTCGACCGCGGCCTTGATCCGCGCTTCCTGCCCCGCCACGTCCAGGCCGCCTTCAGTGGTCAGTTCCTGACGGGTTTCCGGCACCAGGCAAATGTGCGCCGGGCGGATGCGCTCGGCGAACTGCATCATTTCTTCGGTGACGCCCATTTCGAAGTTCATGCGGGTTTGCAGCACGTCCTTGAGCACCAGAACGTCGCGCTCCTGAATGTGCCGACGGTCTTCGCGCAGGTGCACGGTGATGCCGTCGGCGCCCGCCTCTTCCGCGTCCAGCGCTGCCTTGACCGGGTCCGGGTAACGGGTGCCCCGGGCCTGACGCAGAGTGGCAACGTGGTCGATGTTCACGCCAAGAAGAATACGGGTGCTGGTGGTCACGGAAAGCGCTCCAGTAGAAGAGAAAGTTCGGTGCACAGCATACGGTGTGATCAGGGCTTGCGAAACAGCTCGCGACTGACAAGTGGACGGCCGCCCAGGTGAACGGCCAACGCCTGGCGCATCAAGCGCTTGGCGGCAGACAGGGCGCCGGGGGCGGACCAGTCGGCTTCGGCCATGGCCAACAGTTCGGTGCCGTTGAACAGGCCCGGTTGCAGCAGATAGACCCGCTCCAGCCCCGCATCCACTTGCAAACGGTAGAGACCGTCCGGCGCGATGGGCTGATCATGAATATCAGTCGTCAGGGAAAACCCGTAGCCGAGGTCATCGAGCAAGCGCCACTCGAAGGAGCGCAGCAAGGGCTCCAGTGGGCGACCTTCGGCCAGCGCCAGCAAGGTGGCGGCGTAATGATCGAACACCGAGGGGAGCGGATCTTCGGCGGGCAACAGACGAATCAGCAGCTCATTGAGATAAAGCCCACTGAACAGCGCCTCGCCAATGAGCCAGGTGGAAACCCCGGCACTTTCCATGCGCCCGACATTCTTCAGCTCGCCCTTGCCCCGGAACTCGACTTCCAGTGGCACGAACGGCCGCGCCAACGTCCCGGCCTTGCCCCGCGCACTGCGCAACACCGCCCGCAGTCGACCTTGCGGCGTGAGGAAGTCCACCAGCGCGCTGTTTTCACGGTAGGCGCGGGAGTGCAGGACGTAGGCGGGTTGGGCGATGGGCTGGGACATGGAAATCGCAGATCTCGATGAAGAAGCAGATATTACTGGCAACCCCAAAACCACTGTAGGAGCGAGCCTGCTCGCGATGAGGGACTAACATTCAACACACTCGTTGACTGACAGACCGCTATCGCGAGCAGGCTCGCTCCTACAGTTACATCACTTGGGTCCGGCTTTACAGATCGCCATAACCCAACGAACGCAATGCACGCTCGTCATCGGACCAACCACCCTTAACCTTGACCCACAGGTTGAGCATGATCTTGGAGTCGAACAGCAACTCCATGTCCTTGCGCGCTTCGGTGCCGATACGCTTGATGCGCTCGCCCTTGTCGCCAATGATGATTTTCTTCTGGCCATCGCGCTCGACGAGGATCAAGGCATGGATATGCAGGGTCTTGCCCTGCTGCTTGAACTCTTCGATTTCAACGGTGATCTGGTACGGCAGCTCGGCGCCCATCTGGCGCATGATTTTCTCGCGCACCAGTTCGGCGGCGAGGAAACGGCTGCTGCGATCGGTGATCTGGTCTTCCGGGAAGAAGTGATCGTTTTCCGGCAGGTGCTCGGCGATTACGCGTTCCAGTGCATCGAGGTTGTGCCCGTGCTGTGCGGAAATCGGGATGATCTGCGCATTCGGCAACTGCTCCTGCAACCAGCTCAGGTGCGGCATCAGCTCGGCCTTGTCTTCGATGCGATCGGTCTTGTTCAACGCCACGATCAGCGGGCCGGTCACGTACTGGACGCGCTCGAGAACCATCTGGTCCTCTTCGGTCCACTTGGTGCGGTCGACCACGAAGATCACCACGTCGACGTCTTTCAACGCCGCCGAAGCGGTCTTGTTCATGTAGCGGTTCAGGGCCTTCTCGCCACCCTTGTGCATACCGGGGGTGTCGACGTAGATCGCCTGCACATCGCCCTCGGTCTTGATACCGAGCATGTTGTGACGGGTGGTTTGCGGTTTGCGCGAGGTGATCGCCAGCTTCTGACCCAGGATGTGGTTCAGCAGCGTGGACTTGCCCACGTTCGGACGGCCGACGATGGCAACATAGCCACAGCGAGTTGCGTTTGTATCAGTCATTGCCATTCTCCACACCCAGGGCAATCAGTGCTGCGGCGGCCGCTACCTGTTCGGCAATACGACGACTCACACCCTGACCTCGGCTTTTTTCATTCAGTAAGATGATTTCGCATTCGACGAAGAACGTCCGGCAATGCGGCTCACCCTGGATATCCACCACTTCGTAACGCGGCAGCTCACAACCACGGGACTGCAGGAACTCTTGCAGGCGGGTCTTTGGATCTTTGTTGGTGTCGACCAGTGTCAGGCCTTCGAACTCGCCGGCCAGCCAGGCAAGCACACGCTCGCGGGCCATTTCCATGCCGGCATCGAGGTAGATCGCACCGATCAACGCTTCGAGGGCATCGGCCAGAATCGACTCGCGACGGAAACCGCCGCTTTTCAGCTCGCCCGAGCCCAGGCGCAGGTATTCGCCCAGATCGAAACCACGGGCCAGTACGGCCAGGGTCTCACCTTTGACCAGTCGCGCGCGCAAACGCGACAACTGGCCTTCGCGAGCCAGCGGGAAACGCTCGAACAGCGCCTCGCCGGCGACGAAGTTGAGAATGGCGTCACCGAGGAACTCCAGGCGTTCGTTGTTACGCCCGGCAAAGCTGCGGTGAGTCAGGGCCAGGACCATCAGTTCCTGATCCTTGAAGGTGTAGCCGAGCTGACGCTCTAGACGGCTTAAGGAGACGCTCACGGTTTACCCACGCTGAGTTCGTGGCTGGATTCCACCGCCATTGCCAGGAGGCGGCGCAGGCTTGGGACAATTAACGCTGTGTTCAAAAATAACGTCCTGAATATCATTGTTTTCATGCCTCTGGCCCCCGAATCTGCCGGTTCCAGAAATGCATTCGGCGCTGTGTTCAACAGCGCCGTGTTTGATTACTTGATCAGGCCAACCCGCGAGAAATTCGGCAGGTGGCTGAGTTTGGGTTCCGGCCAGCTCATCCAGACCGCGAAGGCCTTGCCGACGATATTCTTGTCGGGAACCATGCCCAGCAGATCCTTGGGAATGTTTGGATCATCCCAGTAGCGACTGTCGTTCGAGTTGTCGCGGTTGTCGCCCATCATGAAGTAGTGCCCGGCCGGCACGGTCCACGAATGGTCCGGCATTGCGCGGTAGCGGCTCATTTCCTTGCGGATCATGTGCTCGGCCGCACCGAGTTTTTCCTTGTAGAGCTCAGCGCTGCCCAGCGTGCCCGGCTCGGCGCCGACCAGTTGCTCGGCAATCGATTGACCGTTGACGAACAGGCGCTTGTCGGCGGTGTAGCGAACCGTGTCGCCCGGCAAACCAACCACACGCTTGATGTAGTTGACGTTCGGGTCGCTCGGGTAGCGGAACACCATCACATCGCCGCGCTGCGGATCACCGACTTCGATGACTTTCTTGTCGATCACCGGCAAGCGGATCCCGTAGGAAAACTTGCTCACCAGGATGAAGTCGCCGACATCCAGGGTTGGCTTCATCGAACCGGAAGGAATCTGGAACGGTTCCACCAGGAACGAACGCAGCACCAGCACGATGAACAACACCGGGAAGAACGACTTGCCGTATTCAACCAGCAGCGGCTCTTTGTTCAGCTTCTCGACCACGACCATGTCAGGCTGGCTGACGCTGCCCTGATAGGAAGCGATGGCGGCACGCCGACGCGGGGCCAGGATCAACAGATCGAGCAACGCCAACAGGCCGCAGACGAACACGGCGATGACCAGCAACAGCGGGAAATTTAGTGACATAGGACCTAACTATCCAACCTGAGCACTGCAAGGAAGGCTTCCTGTGGAATTTCCACGTTGCCGACCTGCTTCATGCGTTTCTTACCGGCCTTTTGCTTTTCCAGCAGCTTCTTCTTACGGCTGACGTCACCACCGTAGCATTTGGCCAATACGTTCTTTCTGAGCGCCTTGACGGTTGTCCGCGCAACAATCTGCCCGCCAATGGCGGCCTGGATTGCCACGTCGAACATCTGCCGTGGAATCAGTTCTTTCATCTTCTCGGTCAGCTGGCGACCTTTGTAGTGCGAGTTGTCACGGTGCACGATCAGCGCCAGGGCATCGACCTTGTCACCGTTGATCAGCACGTCCAGTTTCACCAGACTAGCCGATTGATAACGATCGAAATGGTAGTCCAGCGAAGCATAGCCGCGGCTGGTGGATTTCAGGCGATCGAAGAAGTCCAGGACCACTTCGTTCATCGGCAGGTCGTAGGTCACTTGTACCTGGGTGCCGAGGAACAGCATGTCGACCTGCACACCACGTTTTTCGATGCACAGGGTAATGACGTTGCCCAGGTGCTCTTGCGGCACAAGAATATTTGCACGCACGATCGGCTCGCGCATGTCTTCGATGGAAGACAGGTCCGGCAGCTTCGACGGGTTATCGACGTAGATCGTCTCGCCGGTCTTGAGCAGCAGCTCGAAGATTACCGTCGGCGCCGTGGTGATCAGGTCCAGGTTGTACTCGCGCTCCAGGCGCTCCTGGATGATTTCCATGTGCAGCATGCCGAGGAAGCCGCAACGGAAGCCGAAGCCCAGTGCGTCGGAGCTTTCCGGCGTGTATTGCAGCGACGAGTCGTTCAGGGTGAGCTTTTGCAGCGCCTCGCGGAAGTCTTCGAAGTCGTCGGAGCTGACCGGGAACAGACCGGCGTAGACCTGCGGCTGAATACGTTTGAAGCCTGGCAGTACATCAACGTCCGGCGTCGAGCTCAAGGTCAGGGTGTCGCCCACTGGCGCACCGTGAATGTCCTTGATGCTGGCGATGATGAAGCCCACTTCACCGGCCTTGAGGTCAGCGGTAGGGGTGTGCTTCGGGTTGAACACACCGACGCTGTCTACCAGGTGGATCTTGCCGGTGGACTTGACCAGGATCTTGTCGCCCTTCTTCACACGACCGTGGCGCACGCGTACCAAGGAAACAACGCCCAGGTAGTTGTCGAACCAGGAGTCGATGATCAACGCTTGCAGCGGATCTTCGTAGTTGCCGGTCGGCGCAGGAATGGTGGCGACCAGGCGCTCGAGCACTTCATCGACGCCCAGGCCAGTCTTGGCAGAGCAAGTGACCGCATCGGTGGCATCGATGCCAATGATTTTTTCGATTTCTTCTTTAACACGGTCCGGATCGGCCTGTGGCAGGTCGATCTTGTTCAGCACCGGCATCACTTCCAGGCCCTGCTCGATTGCCGTGTAGCAGTTGGCAACCGACTGCGCTTCAACGCCTTGACCGGCATCGACCACCAGCAGCGCGCCTTCACAGGCAGCCAGCGAACGGCTCACCTCATAGGTGAAGTCAACGTGGCCGGGGGTATCAATGAAGTTCAGCTGGTAGTTGATACCGTCGCGAGCCTTGTAATACAGGGTGACGCTGTGCGCCTTGATGGTGATCCCGCGTTCACGCTCAAGGTCCATGGAGTCCAGGACCTGGGCTTCCATTTCGCGCTCGGCGAGGCCGCCACACATCTGAATGAAGCGATCGGCCAGCGTCGACTTGCCATGGTCAATGTGGGCGATGATGGAGAAATTGCGGATATGACTCAAATCACTCACGGATCAACACTCAAAAAGGCTGCAGGCATAGCCCGCCGAAAAATAGCCGGGAATTGTACCTGATCCGCGGCGCAAGCGTCACGTTCGCAGGTCAGACGGCGCCTACAAAAACGCCCCGGTCTTGCGACAAGGGCGTTTTTTAACGTCAAAGCGGTCGGAAAATGCCTGCCGTCAGCCTGCTCGACGCAACAGCCAGAGCCCCGCCACGGCACAAATACCCGCCGGCACCAGCACCGAAAGCAACGGCGGGAAGCCGAATACCTGGCTCGAAGGCCCCAGCAGATCCTGAACGATGCGGAAGGTGAAGCCCACCAGCACGCCGGTGAACACCCGTTGACCCAGGGTCACCGAACGCAGAGGGCCAAAGATGAAGGAAATCGCCATCAATACCAGAGCGGCAGTCACCACCGGCTGCAACACCTTGACCCAAAATGCCAGCCAGTAGCGGCCATTGTTCAGGCCCTGGTCCGCCAGATAGTGGATGTAACTCCACAGGCCGCTGATCGACAGCGACTCGGGCACCATGACCACGGTATTCAGCAACTGCGGGCTCAACGCAACTTCCCAGCGCTCTTGCGGGGTCGAAACCACTTCGGTGTTGCGCTCGTGGAACAGTGTGGTCGTGACATCCGTCAGCTGCCAGTGATCGGTGTCGAACTCGGCACGCTTGGCGAAGCTAGCCGACAGCATGTGCCGCTCGTTGTCGAAACGATAGCGGGTCACGCCATACAGAATGCCGTTGGGTTGCACCGAGTTGACGTGTATGAATTCATCGCCCTGGCGGTGCCACAAACCGTGCTTGGCGCTCTGTGCATCACCGCTGCCCTGGGCCAGCGAGCGATTGGCCTGCGCGGTGGTTTCGGCAGGTGGCGCGATGTACTCGCCGACCAATACACCGGCGAGCATCAATACCAGCATCGGCTTCATGACCGCCCAGACGATCCGGCCGATCGACACACCAGCGGCACGCATGATGGTCAGTTCACTGTTGCTGGCCAGGCTGCCCAGACCGATCAGGCAGCCGATCAGCGCAGCCATCGGCAGTAGTTCGTACATCCGGCGCGGCGCGGTCAACAATACATAACTCAGCGCATCGACCAAGGTGTAGGTATCGCTGACTTCACCCATCTCGTCGATGAAGGCAAAGAGGGTCGCCAGACCGAGAATGATCCCGAGCACCGCCAGGATCGCCATGAACACACTGCTACCAATGTAGCGATCCAGCTTAACCACGGGCCACCTCCAGCGCGCTGCGGCGACTCGCCCTCTTCAAGCGCAAGGGCTCCCAATAGAGCAAGCCCAGGCCGATGGACAGGAAAATCCCGTGCACCCACCACAAGCCAATCACCGCGGGGATCTTGCCCTTGTCGAGGGCGCCGCGGGCGGCAATCAGAATGGTCAGGTAAGCCATATAAAGAAGAATCGCCGGCAGTAATTTGAGGAATCGGCCCTGACGCGGGTTGACCCGCGACAGCGGCACCGCCATCAAGGTCACGATGAACACCAGCAACGGCAGAGACATACGCCATTGCAGCTCGGCGCGCATGCGAATGTCTTCACTGCCGATCAACGTACTGGTCGGCATCGCGTCGCGGTCGGTGACTTCGTCGCTGACTTCCGGTTTTGGCAGCAACACACCGTACTCGTCGTACTTGATCGCCCGGTAGTCGGCCTGCCCCGGATTACCGTCATAGCGATAGCCGTTATCAAGGATCAGGTAGCGGTTGCCGTCCGGACGAATTTCCTGGCGCCCCTTTTCCGCCACCAACACGGAAATACCGCGATCCTTGTTATTGGAACTGATGTTTTTCTGCGAGATGAATACACCACCCAGATTGACGCGGTCATCCGACATGCGCTCGGTATAGGTGACCCGGGTACCGTCACGCAAAGCCTGGAAGCGCCCAGGCTCCAGGGTATCGAATTCGGTCAGGGCATCCTGTTTGTTCAGCAGCAACTGAAACTGATTGGCCCCCTGTGGCGCCAGGCTCAGGCTCAGCCACGCCACGATGAGTGCAACGAGGGTGGCCGGGAACAGCGTCATGCAAACCAGCCGCTGCTGGCTCATGCCAGTGGCCGAGAGCACGGTCATTTCGCTTTCGAGGTACAGGCGCCCGTAGGACAACAGGATTCCGAGAAACAGCCCCAGCGGCAGGATCAGCTGGAGGAAACCCGGCAGGCGATAGCCCATGATCAGGAACAACGAACCCGGATCCAGCAGGCCCGAAGCCGCCTGGGCGAGGTATTTGATGAAGCGACCGCTCATGATGATGACCAGCAGCACGGCGCTGACGGCGCTCAAGGTCAACAGGACTTCGCGGGATAGATAACGGAAGACGATCAAACCAGACACTCCAGGGTTGTCAGGCTAAGGCGGCCAAACAAGCAAACGTATCGGACAGCCCGCGAGGCAGAGCCGCCGAAAAAGATGGCGCATTATCCTGTGATTGGGTGCGCCTGTCACTGCGCAAGCTCAAGCAGCCTGTGAAAGCGCTGAAGATCGTACAACCGAGGGTTGTCAGCCGCCGGTAGCGAGGTTCAAACTGCGGCCTTTGTCGCCGGTCGATCCTGGCGCCTTTCTGTTTATAAGCAATCGACGCACATAAGGTGTCGGGCGCATGCGTGATAACCATCAATTCAGGGACCCGGACATGGAACTGGTTGTAAAAAGCGTCAACCCCGAAACGTTGAAGACCGCCACTCTCGTGGTCTCCGTTGGCGAAGGCCGCAAGCTCGGCGCTGTTGCCAAACAACTCGACGAACTGAGCGGCGGCGCGATCAGCGCAGTGCTCAAGCGCGGCGACCTGGCCGGCAAGGTTGGCCAGAGCCTGCTGCTGCAGAGCCTGCCGAACCTCAAGGCCGAGCGCGTGCTGCTGGTGGGCGTTGGCAAGGATGACGAACTGGGTGACCGCCCGTTCCGCAAGATCATCGCCGGCATCCTCAATACCCTCAAAGGCCTGGGCGGCAGCGATGCGGTGCTGGCCCTGGATGAACTGGTCGTAAAAGGCCGCGACAGCTACGGCAAGACCCGCCTGCTGGCCGAAACCCTGGTGGACGGCGAGTACAGCTTCGACCAGTTCAAGAGCCAGAAAGCCGAACCCCGCGCCCTGAAAAAAATCACCCTGCTGACCATCAAGGCTGCCCAGGCCGAAGTGCAACGCGCCGTGACCCACGCCACTGCCATCGCCAACGGCATGGCTTTCACCCGCAACCTGGGCAACCTGCCGCCGAACATCTGCCACCCGACCTTCCTCGGCGAGCAGGCGAAAAACCTGGGCAAGGAATTCAAGGACCTGAAAGTCGAAGTCCTCGACGAGAAGAAGATCAAGGCCTTGGGCATGGGTTCGTTCTACGCCGTCGGCCAGGGCAGCGCCCAGCCTCCGCGCCTGATCGTCATGCAATACAACGGCGGCAAGAAATCCGAGAAGCCGTACGCGCTGGTCGGCAAGGGCATCACCTTCGACACCGGCGGCATCAGCCTCAAGCCGGGCGCCGGCATGGATGAAATGAAGTACGACATGGGCGGCGCCGCCAGCGTGTTCGGCACCCTGCGTGCCGTGCTCGAACTGAAGCTGCCGATCAACCTGGTGTGCATTCTGGCCTGCGCCGAAAACATGCCGAGCGGCAACGCTTCGCGCCCGGGCGACATCGTCACCACCATGAGCGGCCAGACCGTGGAAATCCTCAACACCGACGCCGAAGGCCGCCTGGTGCTGTGCGACGCCCTGACCTACTCCGAGCGCTTCAAGCCGCAAGCAGTCATCGACATCGCGACCCTGACCGGCGCCTGCGTGGTTGCCCTGGGTTCCCACACGTCGGGCCTGCTGGGCAACAACGACGAACTGATCGACCAACTGCTGAGCGCCGGCAAGGCCGCCGACGACCGCGCCTGGCAACTGCCGCTGTTCGATGAGTACCAGGAACAGCTGGACAGCCCGTTCGCCGACATCGCCAACATTGGCGGTCCGAAGGCCGGCACCATCACTGCGGCCTGCTTCCTGTCGCGTTTCACCAAGAACCTGAACTGGGCGCACCTGGACATCGCCGGCACGGCCTGGACCAGCGGCGGCAAGGACAAGGGTGCCACTGGCCGTCCGGTTCCCCTGCTGACCCAATACTTGCTGGACCGCGCCAAAGCCTGAAACCGTTGATGGGCGGCGGCGTCACTTTCCGGTGACGCCGCTTGCCGCTCTGGAACCGCAATGACCAAAGTCGACTTCTATATCCTGCCCAGCGCCGATCCTTCGGCACGCCTGGACTTTGCCTGCAAGCTCACCGAGAAAGCCTGGCGCATGGGCCACCGCATCTACCTGCATTGCAGCGACGCGGCCCAGCGTGACGATCTCGATGCGCGGCTGTGGGCGTTCAAGGGCGAAAGCTTCGTGCCCCACGGCCCCGCCGACAGCGAACCTGAGGGTTTGATTGTCCTGGGGTTGGGCGATGACTGCGGTCAGCATCAGGATTTGCTGGTCAATCTCGACCTGAAAGTCCCGGCCTTCGCCAACAAGTTCGCCCGGGTGGCGGAAGTGGTGGTGGAGGATCCGACGATCAGAGCGGCCGCGCGGGAGAGTTTCCGTTTCTACCGCGAACAGGGCTATCCTCTGCAAGATCACCGTTTACAGCGACTCTGAGCCTTCCAATGGACACTCCAAAACCGCTGCAACAGTCCGCGCACCTGCTGGACGACCTTGAGTCGATCCGCCAATTGCTCGGCGATGACAACCTGCAACCGCCCCTGCTGACCGATACGGTCGAGGAAGGTGACCAGGAACAGATTCCGATGTTGTTCGACACCGTGAGCGAGCCTTCGCCACCCGTCGTACCGACAACCCCTGCCCCTATCGTTGAACCCGTCACCGCGGCGACGCCGGCGCCTGCCGCCAGCAAGAACCCGGATGACTTGCTGCACCTGGACAGCGAATTGCGCGCCGCCGCGCAGTTGATCATGCAAGACGTGATCGACGATTTCGCCCCGCACATCGAGACCGAAATCAAACGTCGCCTCAGTGCACGGCTGGAGCGGTTGTTGAGCCAGTACAACGACTAAATAATTGTGGCGAGGGAGCTTGCTCCCGCTGGGCTGCGAAGCGGCCCTGGCCTTTCTGTCAGTTAAACCGGTCTGGATGAATAAGCGTCTGCTGCGCAGCCGGGCGGGAGCAAGCTCCCTCGCCACAAAATAGCTCTCTGACACCAACTCCCCGCCACAGGTTGAATTTTTAAGTGCTCAAGTAACGCCCGATCAACGCAATCCCGCTGACCAGCACCAGCCACGTCACCAGCCGCACGAACGCCTCGCGGGACATACGCATGGTCAACCTCCGGCCAACCCACAGCCCCAGCGCCATCGCCGGCAACAGACAAACCGCCAGCACCAACAGCGGCAAATCGGCATACACACCGGCGATTGCAAACAGGCTCAGACGCACCACCGTACTGCAACTGATCAGCGCACTCTGGGTGGCCCGGGCCGCCTCCTTGGGCAACCGGCTGTTCAAATAGATCGCATAGAGAAAGCCGCCGCTGCCAAACAACGCGCCAAACATTCCGCCCAACGTCCCCATCGGCAACGCCCACAGGGCGGACAGCTGTGTTGGTCGGGTTTTGATCCACAGGCTGTAAATGGCATAGGCGCTGATAAACAGCCCCATCAACAGCAGTAACAGGTCGGATTTGAGGTTCAGCAGGAAAATCACCCCCAGCGTGCACCCCACAGCCATGCACGGCAGCAAGCGCAGCAGTTCCGGTTTCGCCACATCACGCCGCGAGGGCAACAGATTGCCGAATGCCGCGACAAAATCGAGCAACACCAGCAACGGCACGATCTTCGACAGCGGCATGAACAGAATCAGAATCGGCCCCGCCACCAGCGCGGTGCCAAAACCGGCGATGCCGAACACGATGTAGGCCAGGGCGATGCCCGCACCGATTACCAGCCAGTCCAGCGGGCCGAAGGGCCATTGGTTCAACAGTTCGAACACACTCACTCTCCCATCTTCCTTGAATACCGCCGACGACTTTACCTCCTGTAGGAGCGAGCCTGCTCGCGAATGGGCATAACATTCAAAATTGATGTAGCTGACACAACGCATTCGCGAGCAGGCTCGCTCCTACAAGGGAATTGTGCTGACACATGGAGATTGACCACCGAATGCCTTTAAACTGCGCCCCATGATTAAAGATCCCTTTGCAAGACTCGGCCTGGACCGCGAAGTCCTGACCGTCAGCCAGCTCAACGGCCGCGCGCGGGTGTTGCTCGAAGACGTGTTCAGCAACATCTGGGTCGAAGGCGAAATCTCCAACCTCGCCCGCCCGGCGTCCGGCCACGTGTATTTCACCCTCAAGGACAGCGGCGCCCAGGTGCGTTGCGCGCTGTTCCGGCAGAACGCCGCTCGGGTTCGCCAGGCCTTGAAGGACGGCCTGGCGGTCAAGGTTCGTGGCAAGGTCTCGCTGTTCGAGGGGCGCGGTGATTATCAGCTGATCCTCGACACCGTGGAGCCGGCCGGCGATGGCGCCTTGCGCCTGGCCTTCGATGCACTCAAGGAAAAGCTCAGCGCCGAAGGGCTGTTCAGTGCGGAACGCAAGGTGCCGCTGCCGGCGCATCCGCAACGCATCGGCATCATCAGTTCGCCCACCGGGGCGGTGATCCGCGACATCATCAGCGTGTTCCGCCGTCGCGCACCGCAG
Source organism: Pseudomonas sp. GL-R-26 (assembly GCF_019947365.1). NCBI lineage: Bacteria > Pseudomonadati > Pseudomonadota > Gammaproteobacteria > Pseudomonadales > Pseudomonadaceae > Pseudomonas > Pseudomonas sp. GL-R-26. The sequence goes on from NZ_JAGYGI010000003.1 coordinate 264,313, forward strand.
GTGCAGTTGACCCTGATCCCCACCGCCGTACAGGGCCGCGAAGCCACCGCGCAGATTGTCCGCGCCCTGAAACTGGCGGATGCCCGCGGTTTCGACGCACTGATCCTGGCCCGAGGCGGAGGTTCGCTGGAAGACCTCTGGTGCTTTAACGAAGAAGCCGTGGCCCGCGCCGTAGACGCTTGTGTGACGCCGATTGTCAGCGCGGTCGGCCATGAAACCGACGTGTCGATCAGCGACTTCGTGGCTGATGTTCGCGCGCCCACCCCTTCCGCGGCCGCCGAATTGCTGGCACCGGACTCCAGCGACCTGATGCGTCGGGTCGAAAGCCTGCACCGACGGCTGGTGATGCGCATGCGTGACCGCTTGATGCGCGACCGCCTGCGCCTGGAAGGCATTTCCCGGCGCCTGCGCCATCCCGGCGAGCGTCTGCGACAGCAAGCGCAACGCCTGGATGACCTGGACATGCGCATGCGCCGCGCGTTCGAGCGCAGCCTCAACACCCGTCGTGAACGCTTGATCCGCCTGGAAACCCGTCTGGCCGCACAACATCCGGGCCGGCAACTGGCAATGCTGCGCCAGCGCCTCGACAGCCTGGCCGAACGCCTGCCGCGCGCGATCCGCGAAGGGCTGAAGAACCGTCGCCTGCAACTGCACAGCCAGATGCAGACACTGCATGTGGTCAGCCCGCTGGCGACCCTCGGCCGTGGCTACAGCATCTTGCTGGACGAGCGCGGCAACGCGATCCGCAACGCCGCGCAAACCCATACCGGCCAGCGCCTGAAAGCCAAACTGGGCGAAGGCGAACTGCAAGTGCGGGTCGAAGACAATCACCTGACGCCTGTCACCCTTTCTTTACTGGATTGATCCATGCCGCGTTTCTTTGCTCCGTTGCTGTTGCTGCTCCTGACCTTCAACGCCCATGCCGACAGCTACATCACCCGCCAGTTGAACAAACCGGTCCCGGGCGGCGTTGCCGTGCTGAACCTGGGCACGTCCGCCCAGGCGCCAAAAGCCACTTATGAAGGCAAACCAGTGCTGGTGGTCAAGGAACAGAACAACTGGCTGGCCATTGTCGGCCTACCGCTGACGGTCAAGCCGGGGGCTCAATCGGTCAGCAGCGGCGGTCGTAATCTGAGTTTTACGGTTGGCGACAAAAAATACCCGGAACAGCGCATCACCCTGAAGAACACCCAACAGGTCAATCCGGACCCGGAAAACCTCAAGCGCATCGAGCGTGAACTGGCCGAGCAGATTGCCGCTTACCGCACGTTCAGCCCCAACACCCCGAGCAACCTGCTACTGGACAAACCGGTGAGCGGGCCGCTATCGAGCAAGTTCGGCGTGCGCCGTTTTTTCAACGGTGAAGAACGTAACCCCCACGCTGGACTGGACTTCGCCGTGCCGGCCGGTACACCGATCAAGACCCCGGCCGCCGGCAAGGTGATCCTGATCGGCAACTACTTCTTCAATGGCAACACGGTGTTCGTCGACCATGGCCAAGGCTTTATCAGCATGTTCTGCCACATGTCGAAAATCGACGTGAAGGTGGGGCAGCCATTGGCCCGCGGTGACGTGGTCGGCAAAGTCGGCGCGACCGGCCGCGCGACCGGACCGCACATGCACTGGAATATCAGCCTGAACGATTCGCGGGTCGATCCGGCTATCTTCATTGGTGCGTTTCAGCCCTGATCCCTGAATAAGGCCTCTGGCCTCATCGCGAGCAAGCTCGCTCCTACAGGGATTGCGCTGTCCTGTGGGAGCGATCTTGCTCGCGATGGCAATTTCACAGGCACCGAAAGTCGTCCAGCCACACCCCACACCAATTGCGCACTGCTCAAACCTCGCGCAAACAACACAATCTTCGCAATCATTTGCAGCAATAAAATCTCGATAAATACCCGCTCACGAGTATTCCTCTCAATTTTTTTCGACTGCTTGCCAACCTTCCCCCCCAAGGTTAGGGTTGAAGGCATGAAAACCTCTCACACCCTCATTCAGCTCCGCCAGCACCGCAGCCTGTGCCTCGTCAGTGCACGACTGCCGGGCTGAATCGTGGTGTCTCGTCCCAAGCCGTACCCCAAGAACTTTTGATCCACCGGCAGGCCGCCTTTTTTCGGCCAACACAATAAGGATTTCCTGATGAGCATGCTCAAAGACCCGTCTTCGAAATACCGCGCGTTCCCGACCATCGACATTCCGGACCGCACCTGGCCGTCAAAAACCATCACCGCCGCGCCGATCTGGTGCAGCTCCGACCTGCGTGACGGTAACCAATCGCTGATCGAACCGATGGACGCCGTCAAGAAGCTGCGCTTCTGGAAAACCCTGGTGCAGGTCGGCGTGAAGGAAATCGAAGCGTCGTTCCCGGCCGCCTCGCAAACCGACTTCGACTTCGTTCGCACCCTGATCGAAGGCAACCACATCCCGGACGACACCACCATCCAGGTGCTGACCCAGGGCCGTGAAGACCTGATCGAGCGCACATTCGAATCCCTGCGCGGCGCGAAGAAAGCCATCGTTCACTTGTACAACGCGACCTCCCCTTCCTTCCGCCGCATTGTCTTCAACCAGGACAAGGACGGGGTCAAGGCCATCGCCGTGAACGCCGCCAAGCTGTTCGTCAAATACGCGGCCATGCAGCCGGACACCGAGTGGACCTTCGAATACTCGCCGGAAACCTTCAGCGCCACCGAAATGGAGTTCGCCAAGGAAGTCTGCGACGCGGTGATCGAAGTCTGGAACCCGACGCCCGAGCACAAGATGATCCTCAACCTGCCGGCCACAGTGGAATGCGCGACCCCGAACATCTATGCCGACCAAATCGAATGGTTCGGCCGTCACATCAACCGTCGTGACAGCGTGATCATCAGCCTGCACACCCACAACGACCGTGGCACCGGCGTTGCGGCCACCGAGCTGGGCCTGATGGCTGGCGCCGACCGTGTCGAAGGCTGCCTGTTCGGCAACGGCGAGCGCACCGGTAACGTCGACCTCGTGACCGTGGCCTTGAACCTTTACACCCAGGGCGTTCACCCTGAGCTGGACTTCTCGGACATCGACGGTGTGCGCAAAGTCGTCGAAGAGTGCAACCAGATCCAGGTACACCCGCGTCATCCGTACGTCGGCGACCTGGTTCACACCGCGTTCTCCGGCTCGCACCAGGACGCAATCCGCAAAGGCTTCGCCCAGCAGAAACCCGATGCAATGTGGGAAGTGCCTTACCTGCCAATCGACCCGGCCGACATCGGTCGCAGCTACGAGGCGGTGATTCGCGTCAACAGCCAATCGGGCAAGGGCGGCATCGCCTACCTGTTGGAACAGGAATACGGCATCAGCCTGCCACGTCGCATGCAGATCGAGTTCAGCCAGGTTGTACAGCGTGAAACCGATCGCCTCGGCCTGGAGATGACCGCCCAGCAAATTCACGCGCTGCTGCACAGCGAGTACTTGCAGGCCAACACCCCGTACGCGCTGGTCAGCCATCGCCTGCAGGAAGAAAACGGTCACAGCGCCGTTGAAGTGGAAGTGGCCAGCCAAGGCCAGGGCGAGACCAACCTGCACTGGCGCGGCAAGGGCAACGGCGCCCTGGAAGCACTGGTGGCCGGCCTGCCGGTACCGGTGGAAATCATGGACTACAACGAGCACGCCATCGGCGCGGGCACCAATGCCAAGGCTGCCGCCTACATTGAACTGCGAGTGAACGGCGAACGTGCGGTACATGGCGTCGGCATCGACGAAAACATCACCACCGCCAGCTTCAAGGCCTTGTTCAGCGCACTGAACCGCTCGCTGAGCCAGCCGGAAGCTAAAGCGGCGTAAGCCATCGCTGAAGTGCAAAAGGCCCCGGGGTGTGAACCTCGGGGCCTTTTTGTTTGCCGGTGTTTTTGCGTTGTTTGTCCCGGCCCCATCGCGAGCAGGCTCGCTCCTACAGTGACCGTGTTCACACCGATCCAATGTAGGAGCGAGCCTGCTCGCGAAAGCGGTCTGTCAGGCAACAAAAATCTCAGGTGAACTCGAAGGTATCGGCATCCAGATTCGCCGGAAACCGCTGCCGATACGCCGCCAGCTCTGCCGCATCCAGCACCACCTTGAACACCCCGTCAGCCTCCCCCGCACTGAGCAACGTCTCGCCCTGAAAATCCAGCACCTGGCTGTCACCGGTATACGCAAAACCTTTGCCATCCGTGCCAATGCGATTGACCGCCGCCACATAGCACAGGTTCTCGATCGCCCGCGCCGGCAGCAAGCGGTTCCAGTGCTGGCGCCGTGCGCCGGGCCAGTTGGCGGTGTACAGCAGCAGATCGGTGTCCTGAGCGTCACGGCTCCACACCGGGAAGCGCAGGTCGTAGCAGATCAACGGTCGCACTCGCCAACCCTTGAGCTCGAACTGCACCTGGCGCTCGCCGGGGGTGTAGTGGTTGTGCTCACCGGCCATGCGGAACAGGTGACGCTTGTCGTAATGCAGCACCTCGCCATCCGGGCGTGCCCACAGCAGGCGATTGCGATGACTGCCGTCGGCGGCCTGGACGATCACGCTGCCGGTGATCACCGCATCGAGCTTTGCCGCCTGAACCCGCAGCCATTTGCTGGTGGGACCGTTTTCCGCTTCGGCGAGGGTCTCGGACTCCATGGAGAACCCGGTGGTGAACATCTCCGGCAGAATGATCAGGTCGGCGCCGCGAGCCTGTTCCAGCAACGGCTCGAAATGCTCGAGGTTGGCCTGGCGGTCGTGCCAGGCCAGGGATGTCTGGATCAGCGCAACGGTCAGCTTCGGCAACGCACTCAGATCACGCATAGTTTTTCCGCTGCTTCACGCAGGGTCTCCTCACGCTTGGCAAAGCACAGCCGCACCAGGCGCTGGCCGACCGGTGGTGTCTGGTAGAACACCGAGATCGGGATACTCGCCACACCATGCTCGCGCGTCATCCACAGGGCCATCTCGACGTCATTGAGGTCCGGACGGATCTGCGAGTAATCGACCAACTGGAAATAGGTGCCGGTCACCCGGGTGAAACTGAAACGCGACGGCGCCAGCAGATCGCAGAACAGATCGCGCTTGGCCTGATAGAAACCCGGCAGCTCTTCCACGTGCTCAGGATGCTCGGCCATAAAATCGGCCAAGGCATATTGCAGCGGTGTCACACCACAGAAATTGACGTACTGGTGCACCTTGCGCAATTCCGCCGTCAGGGCCGGTGGTGCGACCACATAGCCGGTTTTCCAGCCGGTGACGTGGTAGGTCTTGCCGAACGAACTGACCACGAATGCACGCTGATACAGCTCCTCATGGGCCAGCACGCTGACGTGGGGCACACCGTCAAACACCAGATGCTCGTAGACTTCGTCGCTGATCACATAAATGTCGCGATCGCGGATCAAGGCTGCCAACTGGTCGAGTTCGGCACGGCTGATCAACGCACCACTAGGGTTGTGCGGGGTGTTGAGAATGATCATCCGCGTGCGCGGGCTGAGTGCCTGGGCAAGCTTCTCGAAGTCGATACTGAAGTCGTTCAGGCCCAGTTGCACATGCACGCAACGACCGCCGGCCAGCTCTACCGAAGGCTCGTAGCTGTCGTATGCCGGGTCAAACACAATGACTTCGTCACCGCTGTGGATAACCGCATGAATGGCACAGAAAATCGCCTCGGTCGCGCCGGGGGTGACCGTCACTTCAGTATCGACATCCACCTGTGCGCCATAACTGCGGGCGATCTTCGCCGCGATCTGCTGACGCAACACCGGCAGCCCGGTCATTGGCGAATATTGATTATGGCCGCTGGCGATATGCCGGCCGACCGCATCGCACAGGGCCTGCGGGGCCGCGAAATCGGGAAAGCCCTGGGACAGATTGAGCGCGCCGGTCTGTGCCGCGAGCTGAGACATCTGAGTGAAGATAGTGATGCCGACATTCGGCAGCTTGCTGGTGATCATCGGTGGTTCCCTGCAGGTGAGCAGCTGCAAGTTTCAAGCTGCAAGCCACAAGTGGTCAAGCGTCAAACCGCCAGACGCAAAAAAGGGCCCGGACAGGACCCTTTTCGCTTTGACTTGAAGCTTGAAGCTTGAAGCTTGCAGCTGCTTCTATCGCTTATCGCGACGCTTCTTGTCGGCCTTCTTGTGGTGCGACATCAAACGACGCTTCTTGTTGACCTGACGGTCGGTGAGCGTGTTCTTGTTGCCTTCGTACGGGTTCTCGCCACCCTTGAACTCGATGCGGATCGGCGTACCGACCAGCTTCAGCACACGGCGATACGTGTTTTCCAGGTATCGCACGTAGGACTTCGGCACCTTCTCGATCTGGTTGCCGTGGATCACGATGATCGGCGGGTTCGCGCCACCGAGGTGGGCATAACGCAGCTTGATCCGGCGGCTGTTGACCATCGGCGGCTGGTGCTCGCTGACCGCGTCTTCCAGGATCTGGGTCAGGCGGCTTGTTGGCCAGCGGGTAACCGCGGACTTGAACGAGTTCTGTACCGAGGCGTAGAGGTTGCCCACGCCGGTGCCGTGCAGTGCCGAGATAAAGTGAATATCGGCAAACTCGACGAAGAACAGACGACGCTGCAACTCGATCTTGACGAAGTCGCGCTCGCTCGGCGTCATGCCGTCCCACTTGTTGATCGCGATGACCAACGCACGACCGGCCTCAAGGGCAAAGCCCAGCAGGTTGAGGTCGTGGTCTACCACGCCTTCGCGGGCGTCCATCACGAAGATCACCACGTTGGCGTCTTTGATCGCTTGCAGGGTTTTGACCACGGAGAACTTTTCAACTTCTTCGTGGATCTTGCCGCGCTTGCGCACACCGGCGGTGTCGATCAGCGTGTACTTCTCGTCGTTACGCTCGAACGGGATGTAGATACTGTCGCGGGTGGTGCCGGGTTGGTCGTAGACGATTACCCGGTCTTCCCCGAGCATACGGTTGACCAGAGTCGACTTGCCGACGTTCGGCCGGCCGATGATCGCGATCTTGATCCCGTCTTTTTCGCTTGGGCCAGGAATGCGCTTGGCTTCCTCGCCTTCGGCGACGTCTTCTTCCTCGCCTTCTTCCAACTCGTCGTCGTCTTTCGGGAAGTCACTCAGGGCGATTTCCAGCATCTGGGTGATGCCACGACCGTGAGCACCGGCGATCGGAATCGCATGACCCATGCCCAACGGAGCGAATTCGGCGCGGGCCATTTCAGGGTCGATGTTGTCGACCTTGTTGGCAACCACGTAGGAACGCTTGTTACGTTTGCGCAAATGCTCGGCGATCATCTGGTCGGCGGCGGTGAAACCGGCCTTGGCATCTACCAGGAACAGAACGACATCTGCTTCTTCGATGGCCAGCAGCGACTGCTCGGCCATCTTTTCGTCCATACCGTGCTCGTCACCGGAGATACCGCCGGTGTCGATCAGAATGTAGGAACGCCCTTGCCACTTGGCCTCACCGTACTGGCGATCACGGGTCAGACCGGACAAGTCGCCGACGATGGCGTCACGAGTCCTGGTCAGGCGGTTGAACAAGGTGGACTTGCCGACGTTCGGTCGGCCCACCAGGGCGATTACGGGAACCATGCGGCTCTCCACTTCGTTATTTCAGAAAATACAAAAGCCGCTGCGAGGCAGCGGCTGGTGCTCGGGGCAACGCTTGAAAGCGCTGCAAACCCCAGTAAACCGGGGCCGCTTGGGGGTTAAACCCCAAGCATAGTCGTTACTTGATGGTCAGGGCTTCCAGTTTGCCGCTGTTGCCATACACATAAATCGTGTCACCCATCACCAGCGGACGGGCACGCAGGCCGTCGCTGTCGATGCGCTCGCGGCCGACGAAACGACCGTCCACCTGACTCATCAGGTGCAGGTAACCTTCCAGGTCACCGACTGCAACGTAGCTTGAGAACACTTCCGGAGCCGACAGTTGACGGCGGGCCAGCGAGTCGTTGCTCCACAAGGCTGTGGTGGAACGCTCGTCGACGCCTTCAACGGTGCCCGAAGACAGGCTCACATAAACGGTACCGAAACCCTGGGCAACACCGGCATAGCTGGAAGCATCACGCTGCCAGAGCTGACGGCCGCTTTGCAGGTCCAGAGCGGCAACGCGCCCCTGATAGCTGGCGACATACAGCGTCTCGCCCGACAGCAGCAAGCCACCATCGATATCGACCACGCGCTCCAGCTCCGAACGACCTTGCGGGATCGCTACGCGCTGTTCCCACACCGGTACACCGTTGGAGATGTTCACCGCAACCACTTTACCGGTCGACAGGCCAGCCACCGCGAGGCGGTTGGTCACGATCGGCGCACTGGTACCCCGCAGGGTCAGTACCGCCGGCGTGCTGTCATAGATCCAGAGACGGTTACCGGTGGAGGCATCCAGGCCGATCAGACGATCGTCCTGGGTCTGAACCACCACAACGTCACCGTTGTTGGCTGGCGGTGCCAGTACTTCGCTGGACACGCGAGCGCGCCACTTTTCTTCACCGTTGATCGCGTCCAGGGCAACGATTTCACCCTTGATCGTACCAATGGTGACCAGACCGTAACCTACGCCAACAGCGCCGGAGACAGGCAGCTCGAGGTCTTTCTTCCATTTGACGTCGCCGGTGTTGCGGTCCATCGCCATCAACACGCCAGTGACGTCGGCGGCATAGATGGTATCGCCATCGATGGCCGGAACCAGCATGTTGTAGGTTTCGCCCTGACCGTCACCGATCGAACGACTCCACTGCTTGTGCAGAACCACTTCTTCCTTGAAGTCGACCAGTTCGGCCGGAGGCAGTTCTTTTTTGCTGTTGCTGCTGCAACCCGCGGCCAAAATGGCCAGAGCCAGCAATGCTGCATGTTTCCAACGAATCACGTCACGCATCCCCTTTGGCCAGGTCGTCCAGCTTGATTTGCAGGCCACCGACCGCCGCTTCATCCGACAGTGCCGCCTTGGCTTTTTGATACGCCGCGCTCGCCTCGTCGGTACGACCCAACTGCACCAGCAGGTCGCCCTTGAGCTCTTCGCGAGTGGCCAGGAATGCCTTGTCGGCATCGCCTTCGAGCAGCTTCAGTGCTTCGTCGGCCTTGTTCTGCGCGCCGAGTACCTGGGCCAGACGCTGACGAGCGATTTCGCCCAGCGCCGGGTTGGCCGGTTTGGCGATAATTGCTTTGAGCTCGGTGGCCGCGTCGTCCAGCTTGCCGCTGTCAACCGCAACCTTGGCCACGAACAGGCTGCCGTACTGCGCGTAGGCGCTGCCGCCGAACTCGCTGTTGAGCTTGCCGGCCAGGTCCGAAACACGGGCCGCATCAGGCTTGCCATCAGGCGTCAGCGTGGTTTCGAGCAATTGCTGATAGAGCATCGAGGCGCCTTGCGACTGATTGCTCTGATACTTGTGGAACGCCTGCCAGCCGAACACGATGACCAGCGCCAATAGGCCGCCAGTAACCAGGGGCTTACCGTTGCGTGACCACCATTCCTTCAATTCCGCCACATGTTCGTCTTCGGTACTCGACACCCCAATACTCCTTAATCGCTAATTCGGCTGTTTAGACAGCTTCAACCCTGCACGACGCAGGTGGCCAGGTGAGCGGCAAGCGCATCCCAGGCAATGCTTTGTTGTTCGCCCTGGCCACGCAGGGGTTTGAAACCTACCACTTGCTGGGCCATTTCGTCGTCACCGAGGATCAGCGCATACAGCGCGCCGCTCTTGTCGGCCTTCTTGAACTGGCTTTTGAAACTGCCGGCACCGGCATTCACTTGCAGGCGCAGGTTGGGCAACTGGTCACGAACGCGCTCCGCCAGGGTCAGGCCGGCCAGTTCGGCGGCTTCACCGAAGGCGCAGAGGTAGACGTCGACCTGACGGGAGATCTCTTGCGGGATCTGCTCCAGGGTTTCCAGCAGCAGGACCAGGCGTTCGATGCCCATGGCAAAACCAACGCCGGCGGTCGGCTTGCCGCCCATCTGCTCCACCAGACCGTCGTAACGGCCACCGGCACACACGGTGCCCTGGGCGCCGAGTTTGTCGGTGACCCATTCGAAAACGGTCTTGCTGTAGTAATCGAGCCCGCGAACCAGCTTCGGGTTGATCACGTAAGGAATGCCGGCGGCGTCCAGGCGAGCCTTGAGGCCCTCGAAGTGCACGCGGGATTCTTCGTCGAGGTAGTCGGCCATTTTCGGCGCATCGACCAGAATCGCCTGTGTCTCGGCGTTCTTGGTGTCCAGGACGCGCAACGGGTTGGTCTTCAGGCGGCGCTGGCTGTCTTCGTCCAGCTTGTCCAGGTGTTGCGACAAGAACTCGACCAGTGCTTCGCGATAACGACCACGGGATTCGCTGGTGCCCAGGCTGTTCAGTTCGAGCTTGACCGCATCGCGGATGCCCAATTCGCCCCACAGGCGCCAGGTCAGCACGATCAGCTCGGCGTCGATGTCCGGACCGTCGAGGTTGAACACCTCCACACCGATCTGGTGGAACTGGCGATAACGGCCTTTCTGCGGACGCTCGTGGCGGAACATCGGGCCGATGTACCAGAGTTTCTGAACCTGGCCGCCGCCGGTGATGCCGTGTTCCAGCACCGCGCGCACACAGGCCGCCGTGCCTTCAGGGCGCAGGGTCAGAGAGTCGCCGTTGCGATCATCGAAGGTGTACATCTCTTTTTCGACGATGTCGGTCACTTCACCGATGGAACGCTTGAACAGTTCGGTGAACTCGACGATCGGCATGCGGATCTGCTTGTAACCGTAGTTATCCAGCAGACGCGAAACGGTGCCTTCGAAATGACGCCACAGAGGGGTCTGTTCGGGCAGGATGTCGTTCATGCCACGAATGGCTTGCAATGACTTGCTCACTTTAAATCCTTAAATTCGTTCGGCTCTTCAGTCAGGTTCAGCCGCGCGCAATAACGGCAGCGTCAGCTTCGACCTTTTCGGCCGCTTTCTGGCGGATCAAGCGTTCAAGCTCATCCACCAGATTGTCATTCGTCAGCTTCTGCGACGGTTTACCGTCGATGTAAATCAGGTTCGGCGTGCCGCCGGTCAAGCCGATATGGGCTTCCTTGGCTTCACCCGGGCCGTTGACCACGCAACCGATCACCGCGACATCCAGCGGCACCAGCAAATCCTCGAGACGCCCTTCCAGCTCGTTCATGGTCTTGACCACATCGAAGTTCTGCCGCGAGCAGCTCGGGCAGGCGATGAAGTTGATGCCACGGGAACGCAGGTGCAGGGACTTGAGAATGTCGTAGCCGACTTTCACTTCCTCGACCGGGTCGGCCGCCAACGAGATGCGGATAGTATCGCCAATCCCTTCGGCAAGCAGCATACCGAGGCCCACGGCAGATTTCACCGTGCCGGAACGCAAACCACCGGCTTCGGTGATGCCCAGGTGCAGCGGCTGGACGATTTCCTTGGCCAGCAAGCGGTAGGCTTCGACGGCCATGAACACGTCGGAGGCTTTCACGCTGACCTTGAAGTCCTGGAAGTTCAGGCGCTCAAGGTGCTCGACGTGGCGCAAGGCAGACTCGACCAGCGCCGCCGGGGTCGGCTCGCCGTATTTCTTCTGCAGGTCTTTTTCCAGGGAACCGGCGTTCACGCCGATACGGATCGGGATCCCGCGGTCACGGGCGGCATCCACCACCGCACGCACGCGGTCTTCGCGACCGATGTTGCCCGGGTTGATCCGCAGGCAATCGACACCCAGTTCGGCTACGCGCAGAGCGATCCGGTAGTCGAAGTGAATGTCGGCAACCAAAGGTACTTTGACCAACTGCTTGATCTTGCCGAAGGCTTCGGCGGCGTCCATGTCCGGTACGGAAACCCGCACGATATCGACGCCAGCTGCTTCCAGGCGATTGATTTGCGCGACAGTGGCCGCGACATCGTTGGTATCGCTGTTGGTCATGCTCTGCACAGCGATAGGCGCATCGCCGCCAACAGGCACGTTACCGACCCAGATCTTGCGGGATTCGCGACGTTTGATTGGAGATTCGCCGTGCATGACTTATTGACCCAACTTCAGGCGAGCAGTCTCGCCACTGGTGAACGGAGCGACATCAACCGGCTGGCCGTTGTAGCTGACCTGAGCGCCGCGGGCAAAGCCCAGGCGCACGGAAAACGGTGGTTTGCCATTGACTGCCAGACTGTCGCCTTTGCGTTTGAGACCGCTGAAAAGCACCTTGCCACTACCGTCGGTCACTTGTGTCCAGCAATCGAAGGTGAACTGCACCTGAACCTGGCCTTGACCAGCCAAAGGCGCGGCTGCCACTGGAGCAGGGGCCGGAGCGGCTGCCGGTGCAGTCGCCACCGGAGCCGGAACGACTGGAGCTGCCGGAGCCGGAGTTGCCGGGATAACCGGCGCTGCGACAACAGGCGCGGTAGTGTGCGCGGGTGCGGCTGGCGTGGTCGGCGCTGCCGGGGCCACTGGCGCAGTCGCTTGAGCCTGTTCTGGTGCTTCAGCCGGAGCGTCGGCCTGTGGCAGCGCGAGGGCGGTTCCGCCTTCGGCCTGACCTTCCGCGACGGCCTGGTCTTCCGGCTCGTCCAGCGGATGAATCTGTGTCGTACCGTCGGCGCCTTCGACTTCAACGTGTTCCGGTGCCAGACCGATCAGGTCCTTGGTGCGCATCGAGGTCTGATCCTGCCACCAGACGAAACCGCCACCGATCACCGCGACCAGCAACAACAGGCTGACGATTCGCAAAATGGTGTGGGAAACCCGCACAGGCTCTTCAATACGACCCAGGCTGTGAACATTGCTGCCCTGAGAGTCGGTACCGGTGGATTGATCGAATTGCTGGACCAGAACGGCCTGGTCCATGCCGAGCAATTTGGCATAGGCGCGAATGTAACCGCGGGCAAACGTATGCCCGGGCAGCTTGTCGAAGGCGCCGGCTTCCAGATTGCTCAGGGAAGTGGTGGTGAGGTTGAGCTTGAGGGCCACTTCGGCCAGCGACCAGCCATTGCTTTCGCGGGCCTGGCGCAAAGTCTCACCGGGGTTTACGCGATTCGCTGCTACAACTTCGGGATGCGCCGCTTTCATCATTGCTCCGACAGGTATTGCTGATATTCCGGCGTACCGGGATAGAGTCTTTTTAGTTGCAGGCCTTTGCTTGCGGCCTTGTCGCGGTCTTCGAACACTTTTGCCAGCCGAACGCCGAGCAATAGACTACGTGCATTTTGTTCGGAGAGCTGGCTAAAACGGTCGTAATAGTCACGCGCGGGCACATAATGCCTGTCTTCGTAAGACAACTCAGCCATTTCCAGCAATGCACGTGGTTGTTGGTGGTTCAGGCGCAGGGCTTTTTCCAGTTGTTGCTGGGCCAGATCCCGCTGACCGAGCATCGCAGCGGTCATGCCCAGGTTTTCGAACACCCGCGAACGCTCAGGATACAGGGTATCGGCAGCGGCTTGTTCGAAGCGCTCGTAGGCTTCGTTGTAACGTTTCTGCTCGAACAAAAAACTGCCGTAGTTATTGAGGATTCGTGCATCGGCGGGACGGGAAGACAGCGCCTTGCGAAAGTGCTCGTCGGCCAGTTCCGGTTCCATCTCGGCCTGGAACACCAGCCCCAGCGCCGCGTTGGCATCAGGGTCGGAGCCATCCAGATCCAACGCTTTCTTCAACGGAACCTTGGCGCGCTCGGTCATGCCTTGTTGCAAATACCCGATACCGAGTTGCACATAGGCCTCACGCGCTTCATCACGGCCCTTGCTGGTCTTCATCGGGTTGTAGTCGCCCGAAAGCACGCAGCCAGCACACAGGCTGGCCAACAGCAAAAGCAGCGCAAAGCGCAGGGACATAGAGATCCTCTCTCGGTTATTTCGCGGCGTCTTGCGCTACATCGTTGTCGGCGTTGAGTTCACGCACGGCGATATAACGTTCGCTGCGACGGGTGCGATCCAGCACCTGCCCTACCAATTGACCACAGGCCGCGTCGATGTCTTCACCACGGGTGGTGCGGACGGTGACGTTGAAGCCGGCATGATGAAGCTGATCCTGGAAACGACGAATGGCGTTGTTGCTCGGGCGCTCGTAACCGGAGTGCGGGAACGGGTTGAACGGGATCAGGTTGATCTTGCACGGGATGTTTTTGAGAAGCTCGATCATTTCCACCGCGTGCTCGACCTTGTCATTGATGTCTTTGAGCAAGGTGTACTCGATGGTCAGCACGCGCTTTTCGCCGAGGTTCGACATGTAGCGCTGGCACGACTCGAGCAGCATCTTAAGCGGATACTTCTTGTTGATCGGCACCAATTGGTTACGCAATGCGTCATTCGGTGCGTGCAGGGACAACGCCAGGGAGACGTCGATGTGCTTGGAGAGCTCATCGATCATCGGCACCACGCCGGAGGTCGACAGGGTCACACGGCGCTTGGAAATGCCGTAGCCCAGGTCGTCCATCATCAAATGCATGGCCGCGACGACGTTGTCGAAGTTCAGCAGCGGCTCACCCATGCCCATCATCACCACGTTGGTGATGGCACGGTCGACGGTTGCCGGGACGCTGCCAAAGGATTTGTTGGCAATCCACACCTGGCCTATGACTTCGGCGGCGGTTAGGTTGCTATTGAAGCCTTGCTTGCCGGTGGAGCAGAAACTGCAATCCAGGGCACAGCCTGCCTGGGACGAAACGCACAAGGTGCCGCGCTTGCCCTGGGGAATGTACACGGTCTCGACGCAGCTGCCGGACGCCACGCGCACCACCCACTTGCGGGTGCCGTCGCTGGAGATGTCCTCGCTGACCACTTCCGGACCACGGACCTCAGCAACAACCTTGAGCTTTTCGCGCAAGGCCTTGCTGACGTTCGTCATGGCATCGAAATCATCGACACCAAAGTGGTGAATCCATTTCATTACCTGACCGGCACGGAAACGCTTCTCCCCGATTGAGTCGAAGAATTTTTCCATTTCCAGCTGAGTCAGACCCAGCAGGTTAGTTTTTACAGTCGATGTAGTCATGGATTCACCTTCACTCTTAAGCCAATGCTTAGCGAGTGGTTACTTCAGTAGCTGCGAAGAAGTACGAGATTTCGCGAGCGGCAGCGGCTTCGGAGTCCGAACCGTGTACAGCGTTGGCGTCGATGGAGTCAGCGAAGTCAGCACGGATGGTGCCGGCAGCAGCTTCTTTAGGGTTGGTAGCGCCCATCAGCTCACGGTTCAGAGCGATAGCGTTTTCGCCTTCCAGAACCTGAACGACAACCGGACCGGAGATCATGAAAGCAACCAGGTCACCGAAGAAACCACGAGCGCTGTGCTCAGCGTAGAAGCCTTCAGCTTCGGCTTTGGACAGTTGCTTCAGTTTCGAAGCTACAACGCGCAGGCCAGCTTTTTCGAAACGAGTGGTGATCTCGCCGATCACGTTTTTAGCAACGGCGTCAGGCTTGATGATGGAGAAAGTACGTTGAACAGCCATGGTGTAACTCCAGAAACGGTAATTTACGAAAAATTAAACCCGCGAATTATACGCGGGTTCTCGGGTATTGCCTAACCTGCGGCGTGGCTCAGTCGCGTTCTTCGATCCAGTGGGCCTGAATGGCCTCCAGGATCTTTTCGCCACAATGCTCAGGCATGTCGTCGAAATCGGGAAGTTCCATCACCCATTTACGCAGATCGACGAAGTTGACCGACATAGGGTCCACGTCGGGCTTGCTTTCAGCCAGCTGGATCGCGATCTCCAGCACATCAGTCCACTTGAGTTTCATGACAATTCCTTGAATCAGTGCGCTGCTTCGGCTGCGTGGTTGAGCGAGTACTTCGGAATTTCGACGGTCAGGTCTTCGGTACCGACCTTGGCCTGACAACCCAGGCGCGATTGAGCTTCCAGCCCCCAAGCCTTGTCAAGATAGTCCTCTTCCAGCTCGTCAGCCTCTTCCAGCGAGTCGAAACCCTCGCGGATGATGCAGTGGCAAGTAGTGCAGGCGCAGACACCGCCGCAAGCGCTTTCCATCTCGATATGGTGCTCATGGGCCAGCTCGAGGATGGACGTACCGGTCTCAGCCTCTACAACCATGCCTTCGGGGCAGAACTTCTCGTGTGGCAGAAAAATGACCTGCGGCATCGTTATTCCTCAATCTCATTCAGGTTGCGCCCCGCCAGCGCGGCTTTCACCGTCGAGTCCAGGCGGCGGGCAGCAAAGGCGTCGGTCACTTGCGACAGACGCTTGGTCTGCTGCTCGATGGCGTAACCATCGGTACCTTTCATCAGTTCGGTCAGCTCCTGCACCTGCATGTCGATGACCATGCGCTCATCGGCGTCGAGCAAGCGCTCGCCATCCGCCTCCAGAGCGGCCTGCACCGCCTCGATCAGGCGCTGGGCGTCGACCTGCTGCTCGCGCAGTACGCGGGCAACCTTGTCGTCATTGGCGTGCTGGAACGAGTCCTTGAGCATCCTGGCGATTTCGCCGTCGGTCAGGCCGTAGGACGGCTTGACCTGGATGCTGGCTTCAACGCCCGAACCCAGTTCGCGGGCGGAAACGCTGAGCAGACCGTCGGCATCGACCTGGAAGGTCACGCGAATCTTCGCCGCGCCAGCCACCATTGCCGGAATGCCGCGCAGCTCGAAGCGCGCCAGGGAGCGGCAGTCGCTGATCAGCTCGCGCTCGCCCTGCAATACGTGAATGGCCATGGCCGACTGGCCGTCTTTGTAAGTGGTGAAGTCCTGGGCGCGAGCGACGGGGATGGTGGTGTTGCGCGGAATCACCTTCTCCATCAGGCCGCCCATGGTTTCCAGCCCCAAAGACAACGGAATCACGTCCAGCAGCAACAGTTCGCCGCCATCGCGCTTGTTGCCGGCCAAGGTATCGGCCTGGATCGCAGCACCAATGGCTACAACTTGATCCGGGTCGATTTCAGTCAGCGGCTGACGACCGAAGGCTTCGGCGACGGCGTCACGAACGCGAGGCACGCGAGTCGAACCACCAACCATGACCACGGCATGCACGTCTTCCAGCTCGATACCGGAGTCACGCACGGCGCGGCGACAGGCTTTCAGGCTGCGAGCGACCATCGGCTCGATCAGCGCATTGAAGGCTTCGCGGGTCAGCTCGGCTTTCCAGTCGCCATGGGCAACCTCAACGGCCGCAGCATTGGTCAGGGCTTCCTTGGCTGCACAGGCGGTTTGCAGCAAATTGCGTTGCGTACCCGGGTCGAGGTCGGCGGACAGGCCAGCGTTCTCGATGATCCAGCCGGCGATCGCGTGGTCGAAGTCATCGCCGCCCAGGGCGCTGTCGCCGCCAGTGGCCAGAACTTCGAAGACACCGCCGGTCAGGCGCAGAATCGAAATATCGAAGGTGCCGCCGCCCAGGTCGTAAATCGCGACCAGGCCTTCGGCGTGCTGGTCCAGACCGTAAGCCACGGCTGCCGCGGTCGGCTCGTTGAGCAAGCGCAGCACGTTCAGACCAGCCAGCTTGGCCGCGTCCTTGGTGGCTTGACGCTGAGCGTCGTCGAAATAGGCCGGAACCGTGATGACCGCACCGACCAATTCACCACCCAGGGTCGCTTCGGCGCGTTGACGCAGGACCTTGAGGATGTCGGCAGAGACTTCGACCGGGCTCTTCGGGCCCTGGATTGTGTCGATGAACGGCATGTGCGACTCGCCATCGACAAAGCGGTACGGCAACTGATCGCCCAACTGCTTGACGTCGGACAGACCACGACCCATCAAGCGCTTGACCGACAGCACCGTATTCAACGGATCGGTGGCGGCAGCCAGCTTGGCGGATTCGCCAACCTCGACGCGATCGGCGTGGTAGCGCACGGCAGACGGCAGGATGACCCGCCCTTCTGCGTCGGCAAGTGGCTCGGAAAGACCACTGCGCAATGCAGCGACCAGCGAATTGGTAGTGCCCAAGTCGATCCCCACAGCCAGACGACGCTGGTGCGGTTGAGGACTTTGGCCGGGTTCGGCGATCTGCAGTAGGGCCATCGTTATCAGGACTTATCTGTATATCAGGCGTGCGACCGGAGCGGCACTGGGTTAATCGTCGAGGCGCTCTTCTAACTGGCGCACTTCGTAGGTGAGCTTGTCGAGGAACTGCATGCGCCGCATCAGGCGTTCGGCCTGTTCACGGTGCGCGGCATCGTTCCAGCAAGCTGCGAAGCTTTGGTTCAGTTCATCCTGGGCAGCCTTCAGGCGACGCTTGA
The DNA here is from genome assembly GCF_019947365.1 of Pseudomonas sp. GL-R-26. Lineage (NCBI taxonomy): Bacteria > Pseudomonadati > Pseudomonadota > Gammaproteobacteria > Pseudomonadales > Pseudomonadaceae > Pseudomonas > Pseudomonas sp. GL-R-26. The sequence continues at coordinate 282,398 of NZ_JAGYGI010000003.1, forward strand.
AGACGGCAACGCCATTGAGGTCGGCACTGTCCTGCAGGTCTTCGAGCTCTTCACGCAACTCCATCTGCTGCAGCAGAAACTCCGGATCATGCACCGTGACCTCCAGCGGCAGCTCGCCACCATTCAAGGCGAGCAGGTAACGCGCGCGCTTGGGTGGACTCTTGAGCGTCTGGTAGGCCTCGTTGAGGCTCGCGGATTGCTCCAGCGCCAACCGCTGCTCGCGCTCGGAAGCGTCGGCAAAGCGGTCCGGATGAACACTGCGCGCCAACTCACGGTAGCGCGTAGCCAGCTGATCGAGGTCCAGATCGAAACTCGGTTGCAGCTCAAATAAAGCGAAATGACAAGGAGTACCCACGACAAGCCTCAGATGTTGAAGCTTTCGCCGCAGCCACATTCACCGCGTACGTTGGGGTTGTTGAACTTGAAGCCCTCGTTCAACCCTTCCTTGACGAAATCGAGCTCGGTGCCGTCCAGGTAGGCCAGGCTCTTCGGGTCGATGATCACTTTTTCGCCGTGACTTTCGAACACCTGGTCCTCTGCAACCACCTCGTCGACAAACTCCAGCACGTAGGCAAGGCCGGAACAGCCCGTGGTGCGAACACCCAGACGAATCCCTTCACCTTTGCCGCGCCCGTCGAGGGAGCGCCGCACGTGTCGAGCAGCCGCTTCTGTCATGCTGATAGCCATCGGTGACTCCTTACTCGTCGCCAAAACTCGAAAATCAGATCAAGCCTTTCTTCTGCTTGTAATCGCGAACGGCGGCCTTGATGGCGTCTTCAGCGAGTACCGAGCAGTGAATTTTCACTGGCGGCAGGGCCAGTTCTTCAGCCAGCTGGGTGTTCTTGATGGTTTCCGCTTCGTCCAGGGTCTTGCCCTTCATCCACTCGGTGGCGAGGGAGCTGGAAGCGATAGCCGAACCGCAGCCGTAGGTCTTGAACTTGGCATCTTCGATGATGCCGGCGTCGTTCACCTTGATCTGCAGGCGCATCACGTCGCCGCACGCCGGAGCGCCGACCATGCCGGTGCCGACATCAGGGTCTTCCGCGTCCATCTTGCCGACGTTGCGCGGGTTTTCGTAGTGGTCGATGACCTTTTCGCTGTAAGCCATGATTCTTAATCCTCACTCATCAGAGAGTCGCTCTTGAAGCCCTGAAACCTGAGTTTACAGGGCTGATTGCGGCGACTTGAAATCAGTGTGCCGCCCACTCGATTTTCGAAATGTCGACACCGTCTTTGTACATGTCCCACAGCGGCGACAGAGCGCGCAGCTTGGTAACGGCCTCGCAGACTTTCTGCGCGGCGTAGTCGATTTCTTCTTCGGTAGTGAAACGGCCGAAGGTGAAGCGGATCGAACTGTGTGCCAGTTCGTCGTTGCGGCCCAGGGCGCGCAGTACGTACGAAGGCTCAAGGGACGCCGAGGTGCAGGCCGAACCGGACGAAACCGCCAGATCCTTGAGCGCCATGATCAGCGACTCGCCTTCAACGTAGTTGAAGCTCAGGTTCAGGTTGTGCGGAACGCGGGCGGCCATGCTGCCGTTGACGTACAGCTCTTCCAGATGCTCGACCTGCTTGTAGAAACGGTCGCTCAACGCCTTGATGCGTGCGTTCTCGGCAGCCATGTCTTCCTTGGCTACGCGGAAGGCTTCACCCATGCCGACGATCTGGTGGGTCGCCAGGGTGCCGGAACGCATGCCGCGTTCGTGGCCACCACCGTGCATGGTCGCCTCGATACGTACGCGCGGCTTGCGGCTTACGTACAGGGCGCCGATGCCTTTAGGACCGTAGGTCTTGTGGGCGGAGAACGACATCATGTCGACTTTCAGCTTGGAAAGATCGATCTCGACCTTGCCAGTGGACTGAGCGGCGTCGACGTGGAACAGGATGCCCTTGGAGCGGAGCAGTTCGCCGATCGCTGCGATGTCGTTGATGGTGCCGATTTCGTTGTTCACGTGCATGACCGAAACCAGGATGGTGTCGTCGCGCAGTTCGGCTTCGATCATCTCTGGGGTCACCAGGCCATCGGTACGAGGCTCGATGTAGGTCACTTCGAAACCTTCACGCTCCAGTTGGCGCATGGTGTCCAGGACAGCCTTGTGCTCAATCTTGGTGGTGATCAGGTGCTTGCCTTTGGTGGCATAGAAATGCGCCGCACCCTTGATTGCCAGGTTGTCGGATTCGGTGGCACCGGAGGTCCAGACGATTTCACGCGGGTCGGCGTTGACCAGGTCGGCCACCTGACGACGAGCGTTTTCGACGGACTCTTCGGCTTTCCAGCCAAACACGTGGGAACGGGACGCCGGGTTACCGAAGTTTCCGTCGACCAGCAGGCATTCACTCATCTTTTGCGCGACACGCGGATCAACCGGGGTAGTCGCAGAGTAATCAAGGTAAATCGGCAATTTCATGGACTATCTCCTAAATCAGGCTGGCTGGCGTGCCGCTAGCTCTCTGGCAGTCATTCGACGGCGGACGCTTCAATCTTGTCCAGGCGTGGCGCCTTGCTGTTGCAACGGCGTTGATCCTGGCGCTGGGCTACTTCTTGCACCTCACGGCGAGTCACAAGGTCAGCCAAGCTGATACCGCTCAGAAATTCGTGGATTTGCAGGCTCAGGTCGCACCACAAGTGGTGAGTCAGGCAAGTGTCACCGGAGTGGCAGTCACCCTGGCCCTGGCATTTGGTTGCATCGACCGATTCGTTCACCGCATCGATCACCTGGGCGACCTGGATGCCCTGCATGTCGCGGGACAATTGGTAGCCACCGCCCGGACCGCGCACGCTGGACACCAGGTTGCTGCGGCGCAGCTTGGCGAAAAGCTGTTCGAGGTAGGACAGGGAGATGCCTTGGCGCTCGGAGATATCGGCCAGGGACACGGGCCCGTGCTGCGCGTGCAACGCCAGGTCAAGCATGGCGGTCACGGCGTATCGGCCTTTTGTAGTCAGTCGCATGGACAATTACCACGGAGTTCGGAATGAGGCGAGTATGCAATTCCCGAGTATTTAAGTCAACTATTAGACCTAGTACTTTAGTCAGGTTTACCCGCAAAAGAGCGGGCGCATCATAGCAGGGTCTGCGGCCTAATGGCACACCGGTCAGCGCTCTGCCATTACCTGATTACGACCTGCGCAGGAGACATCAACCGGCCTTGCTTTCGTCTTTGTCTTTTACGCAGGCGAAATCTTCTTCACGCAGCTCAGGCAGATCTTTCGCACAGTAATTGCTGCCCAAATCCTTCAATGCCCCGCACATCCCCTCCAGGCGACCATCGACCGCCTGCAAGTGATCAAGCAGCTGACCAATGGCGCGCGCCACCGGGTCGGGCATGTCTTCACTGAGGCCGTAGGCATCGAAGCCGATCTTCTCGGCCATGGCCTTGCGCTTGGCGTCCTGCTCTTCGTCGGGCTTGACGATAATCCGCCCCGGAATCCCCACCACAGTGGCACCCGGCGGCACTTCCTTGGTCACGACCGCATTGGAACCCACCTTGGCCCCGGCACCAACAGTGAACGGGCCGAGCACCTTCGCGCCCGCCCCGACCACCACGCCATTACCCAAGGTCGGGTGACGTTTGCCCTTATTCCAGCTGGTGCCGCCCAGTGTCACGCCCTGATAAATAGTGACGTCATCACCGATCTCGGCGGTTTCACCGATAACAATGCCCATGCCATGGTCAATAAAGAAGCGTCGACCAACCTTGGCACCCGGATGGATCTCGATCCCGGTCAACCAGCGACCGAAGTTCGATACCAGCCGCGCCAGCCACTTCAGGTCAGCGCGCCACAGCATCGCCGACAAACGGTGAATCCAGATGGCATGCATGCCGGGATAGCAGGTCAGGACCTCAAAAGCGTTACGCGCCGCCGGGTCTCGGTGGAATACGCTCTGGATATCTTCACGCAAACGCTCGAACATCATTAATCCTTCCGCTTTAGGAGCTCACCACGGGCCGCTTTCTGGGTTTCCGTGAGGATGCCACGCAAAATATTCATTTCCGCCCGGCTGACCGAGCTGCGTCCGTACAACCGGCGCAGGCGCGCCATCAAGTGCCGTGGCTTTTCCGGATCGAGGAATTCGATGGCCACCAGGGTCTGCTCCAGGTGCTCATAGAATCGTTCCAGCTCGTCCATGGTCGCAAGCTCAGCGCTTTTGACCGAAGCCACCTCTTCCTTCTCGACCTTGCTCGGCTGACCTTGGGCCGCCAGCCAGGACATGCGCACTTCATAACCCAACACCTGCACCGCCGCCCCAAGGTTCAGCGAACTGAACTCAGGGTCTGATGGAATGTGCACGTGATAATGACATCGCTGCAGCTCTTCATTGGTCAGGCCGGAATCTTCACGACCGAACACCAGAGCGATTTCCGCACCCTGCCCGGCTTCCTCGACCACCTTCATTCCGCATTCGCGGGGATCGAGCAACGGCCAGGGAATGCGCCGGTCGCGGGCACTGGTACCAAGCACCAGGTTGCAGCCGACCAGGGCATCTTCCAAGGTGGCGACGACTTGCGCGTTTTCAAGGATGTCCCCGGCACCGGAGGCACGGGCATCGGCTTCGTGATGCGGGAACACACGAGGCTCGACCAGCACCAGCCGCGACAGCCCCATGTTCTTCATGGCACGCGCAGCCCCGCCGATATTGCCCGGATGGCTGGTATTGACCAGGACGACACGAATGTTTTGCAGCAAGGGAGGCGCTCTCGAACACAATAATCGGGAGCGGAATCTTACAGCTCATCAGGGTGTCCCGCCTCAAAAATAGCTGTTCAAATTTGGCGGCGTTCAATGTCGGCATGCTGCGTTGCCACTTCTCCCCATAGCAAGCTATGAGTCGGCGCGGCGCCTTGCCTGCCAACATTGACCACTCGCCAAATTTGAACGTATTTCCGAGGCGGGACACACCGTTCAGCCATGAAAGCGAACGTCGTCCTTCTCCTGTAGAAACTTTCTGATAGAATGCTCGGCTTTCTTTAACAACCTTAGGTGACACATCCATGCAGCCCATGCTGAATATCGCGCTGCGCGCCGCCCGCAGCGCCAGTGAATTGATCTTCCGCTCCATCGAGCGCCTGGATACCATCAAGGTCGACGAAAAAGACGCCAAGGATTACGTATCCGAGGTGGATCGTGCCGCCGAACAAAAAATCATCGACGCCCTGCGCAAAGCCTATCCGAATCACTCGATCATGGGTGAAGAGACCGGCATGCACGCCGGCACCGGCATCGAAGGCGAAGAGTACCTGTGGATCATCGACCCACTGGACGGCACCACCAACTTCCTGCGCGGCATTCCTCACTTCGCTGTCAGCATCGCCTGCAAATACCGCGGTCGCCTGGAACACGCTGTTGTTCTGGACCCGGTTCGCCAGGAAGAATTCACCGCCAGCCGTGGTCGCGGCGCTCAACTGAACGGTCGTCGCCTGCGCGTCAGCGGTCGCACCAGCCTGGACGGCGCCCTGCTGGGTACCGGCTTCCCGTTCCGTGACGACCAGATGGACAACCTCGACAACTACCTGGGCATGTTCCGCGCCCTGGTTGGCCAGACCGCCGGCATCCGCCGCGCAGGTTCGGCGAGCCTGGACCTGGCCTACGTGGCCGCCGGCCGTTTCGACGCGTTCTGGGAATCGGGCCTGTCCGAGTGGGACATGGCTGCAGGCGCCCTGCTGATCCAGGAAGCTGGCGGCTTGGTGAGCGACTTCACCGGCGGTCACGACTTCCTTGAAAAAGGCCACGTCGTTGCCGGCAACACCAAATGCTTCAAGGCAGTTTTGACGGCGATCCAGCCGCACCTGCCGGCCTCGCTGAAGCGCTAAGCTTCCAGCGACAGAGAAAGCACCCTTCGGGGTGCTTTTTTTATGCCTGGAATTTGCCCTTAAAAACACCGCAACCCCCTGTAGGAGCGAGCCTGCTCGCGAAGAACTCAAAAACGCCGCGTTAATCCTGAATGCGCGCGTAATCGTTGACGACCATCGCGAGCAGGCTCGCTCCTACATTGGGATTGCGGTGGTACATAAATCGCGGGCACAAAAAAAGCACCCCGCAGGGTAATGCCAGTCAGTTAAGCTGACTGGCATTTTTATTTCTGATCGGATACTTCGGTGATTTGAGCCGGATGGCGCGAGGATAAATACGCTCCTCTCGCCGATGAGGCAGGACATAGTGCGGGGCTGAGGCATGAAGCTCGGCCAGGTACTTGGGGATGTTCCCGGAGCGGTCTGCCGAGACACTGTTGATAAACCCTAAAATCGCCCAGGTACACGCGCTAAA